>NZ_JANMZA010000536.1:0-7866 GCF_031382685.1 Chamaesiphon sp. OTE_8_metabat_110
AGTGGGTCAAGTACACTAGTCAGATAAGCGAGCTTTTCGGGGGAAGCTTCCCCCGAAAACGTCGCGTAAGAACACCAAGTTTTCCCCACTCTAATTTCGACTAATCTCATTGTGATGCAGGGGATTGTCTTTGTGCCAGCAATCGGGGAACCCGATTAGTGACAAGTTAAGCTTCGACCTGCCAAGGCAGCGCTTCGCTATCGCAAGTTTCAAGCAGGTTTGACGATTTATCAATCGACCAATCCATCACATGTCTAGCGATCGAGAACCTTTGTACTTCGATCGAGTCAGAAAAACTCAAACTCCACATTTAGCTTGTTCATCTCAAACAACCACTAACCTTAACTTGTCAGGAATGGGGGAACCCGACGGTTTTGCGGCGTTTTTATTCGGGGGTTCCCCCCGAATAAAAAAACGACAAGACAGCGAGACAAGAAAGGGGGGATTCTCTAGGGTTTGCAAGTGCTAATCTATACTTTTTAAACATTCTTTTAGCGCCCCTGCTGACTAGCGCTCACATCATCAATGACTCAATCTCCAAATATTGGCAACTGCTGTGCTATGATTGGAAGGCTGTGGGTCAATAATCCAACTCACCAATATTACCAGCTAAACTGCTTCAACATGATTAAAATTCGGCTCAAAAGATTTGGTAAAAAGCGGGAAGCTAGCTACCGTCTAGTAGCAATGCAAAGTACGAGCAGACGCGATGGTCGCCCACTCGAAGAACTAGGCTTTTACAACCCCAGAACTGACGAAGTTCGCCTTGATACCGAAGCGATTCTCAAAAGACTCCAACAAGGCGCTCAGCCCACCGATACCGTCCGCCGGATTTTAGAAAAAGCGAACGTGCTCGAACAAAAAGGTATCAAAGCAACGTGACATTTTCGACCCCTCAACCTAATTTGCCGGACTACGAGCAACTAGTCAAATTTTTGTTCCAACCGTTTTTGAGCGCACCGGACGCCCTGAGCATCGATTGTGAATATACGATCGAGCGTCAGCGAGTCTGGATTCGGGTAGCGATCGCCAGTGCCGACCAAGGCAGTGCGTTTGGTCGAGGTGGCCGAAATATTCAGGCAGTGCGGACGATTTTACAAGCAGCCGCCACCGCAGTCGGTCAATCCAGCCACCTCGATGTTTATGGGAGTAGTAGCTCTAAATATCGCGACTCAGACGAGCAGCAGGAGCATTCTGCCAGCAGCATTCCAGAAGAGAATCGTCCGCCCCGGATCAAGCCCACTCGCAAATCGGCAGACGGTGAAGAACGGCGCAGTAGCAGTAATGATAGTTCTAGCGTTCCGCCACCGCGTCCGCGTCGCTAGCACCCGATGGCGCTTGCCGTTACCATTTCCGCAGACCAGATCTTTTTCCGGTATTTAAATCAAAGTTGAAAAGGGACAATTTCTGAAATTGTCCCTTTTTCACAAGCATCCGATCTCATCTTGCACCAGCGACAAATAGGGAAGCTCAGCACTATTCCCTATTCCCTATTCACACTTCGGCTGTCGCTCAGTGCAAGCTATCCACTATTCCTTATCCCCTATCCCCTATCCCCTCGTTTAGCTCACCCCATTGTGACTTGCTGAGTGGCAATTAAAGCGGCTAAACCGATCGAGCCACGTTGGGCACCTGGATAATTAGACATCCCCAGCAAAATGCGATCGCATCCCCGCTGGTGGCGATAGAAGCGTGGCGAAGCATTGATATAGACGCAAGCACTATTAATCCCAGCCACGAATTGCTGGGATTCTAAATATGAGTCGGTCACGATACAATCAGCGTGACCGCTGCTGTAGCGGTCGATCGTCGCGATCGCCTCATCGACATTTTGAACGGACTTAAAGGCAATATTTTTACGCAGATAGGGCTGGTACCACTCGTCATCGTGGGCTAGCCGTAAGTACTCGCTATAGTTGGCTACTAATTCTCGATCGCCGTAAAGTTGAAAACCCCGATCTTTTAAGCTTTTCCAGAGTGTCGTCAAGGATGTCAAAGATCTGTCGGTATGGATCAACACTTTCTCGATCGCATTAACAGCATCTGGTTCGCCGATATGACTGTCGCAAATTGCGTGCCGGACTAGCTCTAAATTCCCATTGGCACCCCAATACAAATAGCAATTCCCGATCGCTGCTGGCAAGATCGAGACGGTTGCCTGTTGCGTTACCTGATGGATCAAACTCGGTCTACCGTAGCAGATAGCTAGATTAACTTGCTGAGTATGTGCTAGTAGCTCGTATAACAGTCGCGGATTGGGGTCGATGATTTGAATGGCATCGGGGGAGACAGCGGATTGTTCTAGCCCCTTTCTGAGCGCCATCGCGATCGCCAGATTGGTATGTTGAGTCTCGGCACCGCCTCGGAGAACGATACTATTTCCTGTTTTGATGCTCATCCCAGCAGCAATTGCCCCCAACTCCGGTAAGGCTTCGTAGATAAAAGCGATCGTCCCGAGCGGTTTAACTTGGCTATAGCTATGCCGATCTCCTGCTTGTGCGCCCGGATCGGGATTGCCATAGATCGACGACAGTTCGCCCAGCCGATACAATAAATCGATGTACCGCCCCAGTCGTTCGGGAGTGAGTTTGAGCCAATCGAGGAGCAGATCGGCGATCCCTAATTCGCGACTTGCCTCCAGATCGAGAGTATTGGCTTCAAGGATATCTTGAAATGCCGATCGCAAGGCAGTCGCCATCGATCCGATCGCTTGTTCGCGCTGCTTACTGCTAGTCAAAGCCAGATGTTGTCCGGCGTGGTTTGACTGCGCTAGGATGCTAGCTAAGCTGAGGTTGGCATTCGCATGTTCCATAAAAGAGGTGTTTAACCTTGGTCGAATAACCAGAGCGTAATGACGATAAGGACGATAATAGCGATCGCTATTGATATTACAAGATTGAGGAGCGGACTAGTCAGGATCGCTCGACAATATAGTTGCAATAGTAACAGCACTAGCCCGATCGCGCCTAGTGTTTGCATCCAAATTGCCCAACTCTCATGCCGAGATGCCCAAAAAGAGTCTTTTGGTAACGATCTGAGCACTTTGAGCCGTTTGCCGTTCCAATAATAGCGGCGCTTGTAGGGATAAGTAGCTGCTAATTCTTCGACCGTCAAACCATCGGCTTGCAGGACAAAGAGGCGATGGCAGCGATCGCAGCCAAAGGCTTCCGTCAGGACGATATGTTGCAGTTTGCCATGCAGATGGCACGGGCAAGGATATTCTTGGTCTAAATGAATCTTGTGGTGAGGAGGTGTCACAATATCTTTTTTTAGTCCGTCTCGATCGAGCGGTGGTAATGACACAAAAATAACTAATGCTATGTTCATAGCATATAAAAAAGTCTCCCGAATTGGGAGACTTCTTTACAATCAATCTAATTTTACAGATATATTTTGGATATCCAAGCGGGAGACGCGATTCGAACGCGCGACATCAACCTTGGCAAGGTTGCGCTCTACCACTGAGCTACACCCGCATCAGGTGTTTTAATCACATCTACTATACTCGCATGAGTTTGAGCGATTGTCAACATCTGGGTCGAAAATTAGATGGGAGATGGGAGATGGGAGGTGGGAGATGGGAGATGGAAGATGGGTGTGGGGGAATTTTAGATGAAAACGGTATCAAACACGATCGAGTGCGTCGCTACTCGATTTTTTGCAAGCCGACAATTTTGGGATCGATAATTTTCTGACCGAGATTGGGAAATTTAATCGCGACAGATTGCTTGTTGCCAGTACCGAAAACATGTGAAATTTGACCAACCCCAAAGCTGCGATGAATGACGCGATCGCCAACGCGCCAGCCAGTTGTTTGATTAGTAGCGTTGCCGACGGTTTTCGGCTCTTTAGCGGCAGTTCTAGTACTCATTTGAGCTGAAGATTTACCCCGAAGATTGGTATTGAGTAATTCTGGTGGAAGTTCGCCGATAAATTGCGATCGAATTGCGGGTTCTCGGGAGCCGTATAAGCGGCGTTCGCGGGCGTGGGAGAGATACAACATTTCTTGAGCGCGGGTGATGCCGACATAACACAGGCGGCGTTCTTCTTCGACAGCCATCGGATCGTTGAGCGATCGAAAACTGGGGAATAATCCGGCTTCTAATCCGACTAAAAAGACGATCGGAAATTCCAGTCCCTTAGAAGCATGTAATGTCATCAAGGAGACGGCTTCTTTACCTTCTTGGAGATTGTCTAAATCCGAACTTAGTGCCGCACTACCTAAATAGGCTTCGAGTGTAGGCGTCTCATTTTCCTCTTGAAATTGAATCGTCGCGTTGACTAATTCTTGAATGTTTTGAATCCGTTCTAGCGCTTCATCCGTTCCTTGCGTTTGGAGTTCGTGGACGTAGCCAGTATCTTCGATAATTCCGGTGACGATCTCGACAACCGGACGAGTTTCAGCTTCGCTGCGCCACTTATTAATAATCTCGGCAAAAGTTAGCACGCCTTTAGACGATCGTCCGGCGACTGTTTTGACGGAAGTATCATCATTGAGGATTTCCCACAAGGGAACGCCTAATTGATGAGCGGCATTTTGGAGATTGTCGATTGTTATTTGTCCGACACCTCTTCGGGGTGTATTAATGACTCTGAGCAAGCTAACTGTATCGCTAGGATTGGCAATTGCCCGGAGATAAGCAATCATATCCTTGACTTCCCGCCGATCGTAGAACTTTAGTCCACCGACAATTGTATATGGAATTTGCGAGCGCACAAAGGCATCCTCGATCGGTCGGGATTGAGCGTTGGTACGGTATAGAGCTGCAAAATTACCATAGTTGAGTTCGGGATTTTCGCGAACTAGTTTCCGGATTTGACCGACGACAAATTCCGCTTCATCGATTTCGTTATCTGCTTTATATAGAAAGATTGGTTCGCCTTCACCACGCGTCGCGATCAGAACTTTATCGATCCGCTGGGTATTATGTTGAATCAGATGATTGGCAGCGGCTAAAATATTCTCACGCGATCGATAGTTTTCTTCCAATTTCACCATCGTTTCGGTGCGATCGTCTGGCATACTATCGCCAAAGTCATCCTGAAAATTCATCAGAATCGTGAAATCTGCCGCCCGAAATGAATAAATAGATTGATCGGCATCACCTACCACAAAGATCGATCGATGCTCCCAAGCATCGAAGGTTTTGCTATCGACACCATTAGTAACTAGTAGCTGAATCAGATCGTATTGAGTCCGATTTGTATCCTGATACTCATCGACTAAGATATGTCTAAATTTGCGGTGCCAATAATCTAAGACTTGAGCATTCTGACGAAATAGCTGAACGGGCACTAATAATAGATCGTCAAAATCGAGCGCATTATTCGCGCACAAAGCATCTTGATAATGCTTGTAAACATCAGCAATCACCCGCCCCCGGTAATCATTTTGCTCTCTACTATATTCATCAGGTGATAAGCCTTGATTTTTGGCAGTACTAATCGCATATCGCACCGCACGCGGCTCGAATTTCTTGTCATCTAAATCCAACTGCTTGATGACAATTTGCTTTACTAATCCCTGACAGTCAGCATCATCGAAGATCGAAAAGCTCTTATTCCAAGTCCGGCCCTTTTCGTCCTGATATTTCTCAATATCAAATCGCAAAACTTTACTAAATAACCCGTGAAATGTTCCAATCCAGAGGTCTTTAATAATCGTCTTGTAAACATGCGATCGAAGTTGAGTCTGCTGGTACTCATCCAATGCCCCCCAAGCCTTGCCAAATTTAAATTCTGCTTGTTGCTGGGCGAATAATAGCTCGATTCTCGATCGCATTTCTTTGGCAGCTTTATTAGTAAAGGTAACTGCTAAAATATGTGATGGATCGACGCGATGGGTACGAATGAGGTTGGCAATTCGATAGGTGAGGGCGCGAGTTTTGCCACTTCCGGCTCCAGCAACTACGAGTAAGGCTCCACAATAATGCTCGACGGAACGCCGTTGGGATGGGTTGAGATGAGCGAGAAAGTCGGTATTAGCCATTGTGGAGTGAGGAGATGTTGGGGGATTTTTGGTGTGCTGCGGAGATCTACCCACCCCGAATCAGCCTTGCGGCTGATTCGCCCCTCCGAGGGGGGGATTTACCCCTAGCCCCTTTAATAAGGGGTAGAAAATCCCCTCCTCGGAGCGAAAAGTGCGGTCTTGAGGTTTCCCCAAGTAGAGCACCTTTTCAAGACAGGGGTGCCCGTAGGGTGGGGTGGGTGGATCTCCGCTGCTAATCAGTCTGGGTTTCGGACAATTCTAGGATCTATTCACTTAATCTTAAAGACAACGGAAAGATTATTAGCAGGCATCGAATAGACTTGTTGAAGTGCTAAGTTGTGACTTTGAGCAACTGTAGTTATTTCTGCTAAATCTCGGATGCCCCATGCTGAATTTTGACTTCTCAGACTTTCATCAAAAGCAGCATTGCTGGGAGCTGTATGGACTCCACCCTGCTTGAAGGGGCCGTATAAGTACAAGATACCACCGATCGGGAGGATACGCTTTGCGCCAGCGAATAGCCCCAGATAAGCAGATTTGGGGGCGATATGAATCATGTTGATATTTACAATTGCCGTAATTGGCTCTTTTGATTCTACCAACCATTCGGAACTACTAGCATCGAGATCGATCGGGGGACATAGATTATCGCACGGCGCGAACCTTTGCCATGCGGTGATACTCGCTCTGGCATCGGGGTTTGGATCTGAGGGTAGCCAATAGCGCGGCGCGAGTTGGGGAGCCATAAACACCGCATGTTCGCCAGTACCGCTGGAAATTTCGAGCATTGTACCCGTCGGCGGTAAGACTTGCTGCAAAATTTCGAGAATTGGTGCGCGATTGCGTTCGGTGGCAGGTGCATAGCGTCTACGATCGAGAGAGTTATCCATTGGTATCGATCGATTGGGATTTCTCTAGTTTAGTGCAAGCCAACGACTGGAAGTCGTGGCTCGTAGTGCAAAGTCCGCGAACGCGGACTAGTTAATCAGTCCGCGTTCGCGAAGCGTCTCGCAGAGAAGGCGGACTTTGCATCACTAGCGGCGGTTTCTAACCGCTGTGATGAGAATATTTCTTTAAGGATCGGGAACCTCGACATTTATTTTAGGATTCCCACCAAAACGGCGAATCGTAGGAGCGTTAGAATAAATAGACTATAGATCTTAATTATCAGGATTGCTATAGGCTCGATTTTCGACTGCAAGGATCCTTAAACTCAGTATGGTTAACACTTCCGCCCCCAAAAAGCTCGCCAAAGTAGAACACTTAAAGACAGATAGTAACTATCTGCGGGAACCCGTTGCCAGCGAGCTACTTCTCGATACAAATTATTTCACTGAAGACGCAATTCAGATCCTCAAGTTTCACGGATCTTACCAGCAAGATAATCGCGACAATCGCGTCAAAGGTTCCGAAAAAGATTATCAGATGATGCTCCGCACCCGCAATCCAGGCGGATTTATCCCACCCCAATTGTATCTGGCACTCGATCGATTGGCGAGTGACTATGGCAACGAAACCATCCGCGCGACTACCCGCCAGGGTTTTCAGATGCATGGCATTCTCAAGCAAAACCTCAAACCAGCCATTGCGGCGATCGTCCAGAACATGGGTTCTACTCTCGGTGCTTGTGGCGACTTGAACCGCAACGTGATGGCACCCCCAGCACCCTTCAAAAACAAGCCAGAGTATAGATACGCCCTAACGTACGCCGATCGGATTGCCGATCTGCTCACGCCCCAGTCAGGTGCGTATTACGAGGTGTGGTTGGATGGAGAAAATGTCATTACTGGCGAACCCGCACCGGAAGTCAAAGCGGCATTATCACACGATACCAACCATACAATTTTTCCTGGAGATCTAGAGCCGCTGTATGGTAC
>NZ_JANMZA010000546.1:0-7466 GCF_031382685.1 Chamaesiphon sp. OTE_8_metabat_110
CGAATCTGGGAGCGACCCCCAAAAAGTGCGCGAAGCCGCTGCCGAATTAACCAGATTGCGCCAGCAAAATAATCGCCCTAATTATTACTACGATCCGTTTTACTACCCTTACTACTACAGCACTCCCGCCGTCATTTTTTATCCGAGTTATGGTGGGAACGATCCGGGCTACCGGACTCCAACCGCACCTCCAGCCATCGGGCAAGATAATCGCACTCAGGAATCTCGATCGGATAATAACACTCCCAGCTCTACTCAGGTGTTGGGATCGATCGGGTTCAAAGATGGCAGTGTCTCGCCCGGTGTCGGTTTGCGCTGGAATAATATCGGTTTTGAAATCGGCGGCATTTTCAACGAAGATAGTCTCCCGCGCGCTGTCAATGATTTTGCCCTCCCGAATAATTTTTTCTTCACCGATCTCGGCGTCAAAAAGCTCAGCCCCCAGTGGGGGGCGGACTTACTCGGCTATGTGGATGTTGCGCCGCGCGTGTCGGTTTATGGTAGCGTCGGCGTCTATTTTCAGAGTCAATCGCGGATCGCTCAGTCTCTAGCGACTAGCGAACTGTACAAGCAAACTAACGAAACCAACGTCACTGGTGCCGTTGGCGGTGGTGTCACCTATAGCTTCGATGAGAATGTCAATGTGGGTTTGGGGTACCATTCGCTGCGCGGGGTGACGGCGCGGTTGGGCATCCGGTTTTAGGCTGAGAACTGGTGAATTTTTAGACGTGGATCGGTAAACCGTCTATTTTGGCTACTTATTTTGCTATTTGTTGTAAAAATATACAATTTGTTTGCTTAGGCACAAATTATTCGATTTTTAATCGTTACCATGAGGATATCCCCGTAAAAAGTTGGGGTATCCTCAATCTGGCGATCGCACTATCTCGATCGTCGGTGTACTACCTTATTCCGGCTAACTATCTCAAATTTTTGGAGATCCAGTATGTCACTATCAAAAGGCGTAGAAATTCATTCCCTGACCTCCGTTAAGGCTGGGATGGTTCGACTTTATACTCCCCAAGCTAGTCATGAAACGATGTTGGTACAAATCCCCGCCAACACGATCGACGATATGTTCGTGCATAAATACCAAACCGATCGATTGATGGTAGTACGTGGTAGTTTTATCTTGGTCATCCTCCACAATGGCAAATACCAATATATTCCCCTCAGCGATCTCGAACCAAAGGTGGTAACTATTCCCCCACGGGTTCCGCATTCAGCAATTAATATTGGGGATGAACCATGTATGTTAATCAATGCCGTAACTCGCCATGGGCAAGCTCACCCATCTGATTATCGCCCCATCAAAGCACCTTTTCCCTACGATCTAACTCAGGCCGATCGATTATTATCCGATCGAGCGATCTCGCTGGCAGCTTAAAATAAGTCGCTCGTTAAACCTCCCGCATCAATACCCAAAATTTACGCAAGGCGATCGAAAGTATTATCGAGCAGCAGGAAAAAGTCCCTACCTACTTAGTCGATCGTTAACCTTTCACGATGTCATAACTCTCAAACGGAAACTCATCAAATTTGAGCTTGACATCCTTGCGATCGCCAGAACGCAGAGATTCACTCCGATCGGCAGCAACAACAATTTGATGCGGATTATTGCCCTGTTGTTTGAGTAGTTTAGCCGCCTGTTTCAGATACGCAAGGAACATCATCAGAAATAAATTAACAACGATAGTGGCGATCGATTTCGATCGCCACTATCGACTAAAAACCTAATTTCGATTTAGATAGCGTTCGATCAAAATAATCGCCACAAGATCGTCGATCGGGCGCGGTGGTTGCCGCATTCCCTGGGGAATCAATCCCGTCAAAAAATTAGCTGGATACATCTGCCAGTAACGATCGCGTGCCTCCAAACTACTATAGCGCTCGTCAACTAACAAAATTGGCAAATCCGGCAAAGCCGTACTCAATCGCTGTTGCCATTGTTTCGAGGTAGTCTGGTCGCCCATCACCAGCCGAGTGACGTTATACTGCTGAAATAAATCATTAATCTGTGAAATCACCTGTGCTGTTGGTAACACTTGATGGTACAGGAGGGCGCGATCGCCACCCATCACTGCGATGCCACATTTGTCCTTACCCGGATCGAAGCCGAGAATTGTTTGAGTGCGATCTGTCATAGTTTTGTAGCAAATAATATCAAGCCGCTCCTACCCGCTCCTAATTCTGAAACTCCCCATTGTAGAGAGTAACTAGCAACCTACGTTAATTATGCTCGATCGCATTCACTCCATCGCTACCAACCTCGCCCCCAGACTAATCGAAATTCGTCGTCATCTGCACGCTCATCCAGAATTGAGCGGGCAGGAATATCAGACTGGAGCGTACATCGCTGGCGTCTTGTCAGCGGCTGGCTTACACACGCAGGAATCTGTAGGTAAAACTGGCGTCGTCGGCGAATTAGCGGGTGCGGGTAGGGACGATCGATTGCTGGCGATTCGGACAGATATGGATGCACTGCCGATCGTCGAGCGGACGGGGTTGCCATTTAGCTCGCAAAATCAAGGCGTGATGCACGCTTGCGGTCATGATGTCCATACTACCGTCGGTTTGGGTACAGCAATGATTCTCGCCGAATTGGGCGCAGAATTACCAGGGCGAATGCGGTTTATCTTTCAACCCGCCGAAGAAATCGCTCAGGGTGCCGCCTGGATGGTCGCTGACGGGGTGATGAAAGAGGTGGATAGTATTTTTTCCCTCCACGTCTTTCCCTCGATTCTCGCTGGCTCGATCGGGATTAGGTATGGAGCATTAACCGCCGCCGCTGACGATCTGGAAATAACGATTATGGGTGAGTCGGGACACGGTGCCAGACCCCACGAAGCGATCGATGCGATCTGGATTGCTGCTCAGGTGATTACCGGGCTGCAACAGGCAATTAGCCGCACTCAGAACCCACTCCGCCCGATCGTCCTGACGATCGGCACCATCAGCGGCGGACGCGCCCCCAATATCATTGCCGATCGCGTCGAACTCTCCGGTACGGTGCGATCGCTCCATCCCGACACTCATGCCACACTCCCCGGCTGGATCGAGCAAATCGTTACGGATATTTGCCGCACTTATGGTGCCAAATGTCAAGTCAACTATCGGCGTGGCGTCCCCTCCGTCCAAAATGATATCGCCCTCACCCAAATCCTCGAATCCTCTGCACGCGCCGCCTGGGGTAGCGATCGCGTCCATATCTTACCCGAACCATCCCTTGGTGCTGAAGACTTCTCTGTGTACCTCCAACACGCTCCAGGGACGATGTTCCGGCTGGGAGTAGGTACCAAGGATACCAAAAACCATCCCCTCCATCACCCGCAATTTATGGTGGACGAGTCCGCTATTATTACGGGAGTAGTGACGATGGCATATACGGCATATCAATATTGGCAGCAGTGAGTAGTGAATAGTGGATCGTGGATCGTGGATCGTGGATCGTGAAAAATGCGGTCTTATCGATTTATTTTTTAAATTTCAATAATTCTTCTAAAGCAGCTAATAATTTTACTTCTACTAGGACGATCTCTCGGGCTGCATTTAACTGCATCAACCAGCTCACATTAATCGCAAAGTAATTAGTCTTGACTTGTCCTTGAAGGTGATATTGGACGATCCGATCGTCTCGGAGTAACATTGCGCCCGCAGTTGGACATAAGATCATCCCCCGCGCTTCTGTTGCTAAATATTTCGCGATCGTGTCTCTACCTTCGATCGGGTTTTCAAAGGGCGGTTGAAGACAGCCTGTTTCGGCAAATAGCTCAGCCGCAGCGCCAAATTCACCCCGATTGAGCGTACTAAAATAGGCAACAATTGTTGGTTCTTCAATACCCTCGATATTAACTAGCTGCGGATCGATCGTGGAAGTTAGTTTCATCGCTTTTATTTAAGATTTTGTGAAGTTTTGAGAGGATCTAGTTAGCTTTACTCGAGCGAAACACCAAATTTTCGAGCCGAACTTTACTTGCCTTAAAATATTTATCAAAGCACAAATAATATTTATTTCCATCTACCTTTCGACCGATCGGCATCTCCTTCTAAAGTAGCTATGAGCCAGATTGAATTATGAGTAAGGTAGAGGAGACGAATTAGGACAGTATTGTGACAACAGGTATTTCAAAAATTCATCCAGAAATGACTGACGCATTTTCCGCGTTAGATACCGACCAACAGCTTGCATTGCTATGGTTTATTTATAAAGAAGTCGGTAAATCGATTACCCCAGCGGCTCCTGGCGCTAGCACCGCTTCGCCCACCATCGCCGAAGGTTTGTTCAAGCAAGTCGCCGAGATGAGCCACGAGGAGCAGTTACAAATCCAGCGAGATCTGGTAGAACGCAAAAACAGCTTGATTAGTCGCGAATATGGTGCGCTTAGCGATACCACCAAATTACTCTTTTGGTATTTATTAGCTCAAGGCATGGATCGCACTGAAATCATTCCTATGCCAGCAGATTATCAGCTTGAAGAGGGCGCTACTCAATGTATGACCCAACTCCAGGCACTCGACCACAGCGAGCAAATTTCCGTACTTCGCAATCTCGTCGCGAATATGGGTGCCGATCCTGACACTAGCGCTCACGATGAGGCTACTGGGCTGTAAGTGGATAGGGGATGGTGGATAGTGAATAGTGGATAGTGGATAGTGAATAACGATTCTAAGCTGAGCCTCTGAGTTCCCCTCTTACCTCTCACCTCTTCCCTATCCCCTATCCCCAATCCCCTATCCCCTCTTCCCTACTCCAGCGGTACAAAATCATAGCCAGTGCGTGAAGAATACTTATAGTTAGGTGGCGTCTTCGCTACTTTTACCAGCACGTATTGTTCGGTGGATTCGCCATTAGTAAATTGAAACCGCCGCCCTGATGCGCCCATAAATTCATTTTTAGACAACCCGTTCATTACGCTTTCTCGCGACGGTGACTCTTGAGATTCGATCGCGGCGGCCAGTGCTTTGACAGCATTATAAGATGTCGCCGTTGCCCAATTTACTTGGTTATTCCAGAGTTGTCTGGCACCTTTAGAAAATTGCGGCGTACTCTGGGATTCTTGCCAAGGTACGCCCATAATCAACCCTTGGGCATCTTGACCCGCTTCGAGAGTGGTGACACTGTACAAAGCTGTATCGCTAAACACGCTCATTTCTGGGTATTTACTAGCTGTGAGTGTCAATATCTTCAGCGCCTCCCGACTAGAGCGCCCTACTGGCAGTAACAAAATTGATTGTGCGCCCATCGCCTTGGCTTGTTGGAGATAGACATCGGCATCAAAAACAGTTGTAGGGCTGGGTGTCGGTGTAGGTGACGGCGATGCCGAATTAGCAACTCTAGAAAATGGAAAAGTTGCGACCACTTCCCCACCGCGCGCGCTCAATTTACTGGCAAATTGAGTTTTGAACTCATCGTTGTAAGTGATGCTCGGGACATAAAAAATGGCAACTTTGCGCTTTCGCTCGCGATCGATTGTATAATCGACGAGCTTTTGGGCGATCGCTTCTCCTTTAGCATTCGTTCGGAAAATATACGGGCGATCTTTCCCCGTCAAGTTATTTGCCGTACTAATTGGCGCGATAAAAACGAGTTTATTTTCATTATAAACATCAGCCGCTTTCATCGTCACATCATTGCGATTGCTACCGACGACGCCAATCACTTCTGGTTGCCTTGCGAGTTCGGTGGCGATCGTTTTAATTACCTTGGGATCGTCACCATCATCGACAATCTTGATTTTGAGTTTGGCTTCAGTGGCGCTCCCTGTCTGATTTACTTCTTCTTGAGCTTGGGCAAATCCGCGCAACATTTCTGATGCTCGATCGAGCGCTCGACTCGAAATCGGCACGGAAGCCGCGATCGTATAACTTTTACCATCACCGATTAAGGCATTATTTAGATAAATTCGCGTCTCGGGTGAGTTGGGATTTTCAGCTAATGCCGAGCGGAATTTGCTGACGGCTGCGGGATAATTCTTATTGGCAAGCGCCGCAACTCCGTCCCGTTTTAATTCTCTAAATTTATCGGTATCGCGATTGCCTTCAATACTCAGTAAAATCCGATCGCCACTACTGCTCCGATTGGCGATCGGATCGAGTGAGGGCGGTTTAAAAGTATTAAACGGCCAAATATTCGGGAGAGCCAGCGCACCCAAACCGACAACGCCAGCCACTAAAACGCCTGCTAACAACCATGGTTTATAAGGTTTGGCTGGTGGGGGCAAATCGATAACTGGTGGCGGTACATGCCGATCTAACGGGCGATCCTGGGCGACAACGACAGGAGCTAATACAGGCGGTGCCACCGTGGGTTCGGGTGGTAGCTGCTCGACACTCTCCTCCACTTGCCCAAATCGATTGTCGATATCTAACGACAGTAGCGTACTCGAAGCCCAATTGCTCGACGGCAATATCTTGGATGGCGAAATACTCACAGTCGGAGTGCCCCAAGTCATCTCCAAGGTATCGAGTACCTCTCTAGCCGACTGAAATCGCTCCGATGGCAGATGTCGCAACATTTTATCGACGATCTCCGCTAGAGCGTCACTGACGGCGAGATCGGGAGTCCGCCATCGCCACTCATTTGACTCACCGTCTAATAACTCTGAAGGTTGTTTGCCTGTGAGCAAATTAATACAAGTTACACCCAAAGCATATAAATCCGACGATGGATAAACACTCTGTCCCTGACGCTGTTCCCACGGCGCATATTCGGGCGTAAATACACATGTCACATTCCGATCTAGCGTTCCGGGCGTCTGCACGATTACCTGCTTGACAGCACCAAAATCGATCAGGTAAATTTTGCCTTGTAAATCCCGCATGATATTTGATGGCTTAATATCACGGTGAATCGTATCTCGAAAGTGAATAAATTCTAATATTTTGGCAACTTCTTTTAGGACATAAATAACTTCAGCTTCGGTAAACTTACCTTTAACTGCCAGTTCTTGTTGTAAATTTTGCCCTTCAATATATTCTTGAACTAAGTAAAAAAACTTTTGCTCGCGATAGGGTGCCGAGCCGGAAGCCATCAGTTCCAGGAAGGCGTACAGGCGGGGAATTCGGGGATGTTCGCCCAATTTTTCCAAGCATTCAGCTTCGCGATGAAATAGCTTCGTCGCGATTTCCAATTGCTCGGCATTAAAACTGGGATTTACCTGCAATTGCTTGATGACACAGCGTTTTAAACCGGGCGTCCGCCGATCGCAGCCCAGAAATGCGACTCCCAATCCCCCCTGCTGGAGTATTTCGATCGGTAAATACCGTCCATCCAAAATCAAGGGCATCCCGCAATTAGCACAATGCCGTTGATGTACGGTTTTCAACAGATTACTATCATCTAAATCGACAAATGAGTTCAGCGGTTGCTCGCAATGAGGGCGAGTGCAGTAAATATCCATACAGTGGTTTCTAGGTGTGGGAAATTGGTGACTCGCGGCTCGCAGTTGGCAACTCTACTCAGTTTT
>NZ_JANMZA010000548.1:0-15355 GCF_031382685.1 Chamaesiphon sp. OTE_8_metabat_110
TAGATCGAACCGATTGCCCCAGAGGTGAGATTGCACGCCGAGGGCAGCAACGGGAGTACCTTTAGCTTTGAGCCGCTCTAATAATTTGAGAACGCCCTGTTGATGCTCTTCGTTATATTCTAGTTCGCCCTCGTTATATACCAATAAAGCTTTTGGATCGGTACGCGCGGCAATCCGAAAAGCCATTTCAATATAATCTGGGCCTAAAACATCTAACCAGACACTTTTTCTCAGACCATCAGATCGACCGTCTTTGACATTAATTGCCTCATTTACTACGTCCCAGGAGTGCATTTTCCCCTTGTAAAGTTTGACGACAGTTTCAATATGATTGGTGAAGATTTTCTTGGCATTCTCTTTAGTCAGTGTCGCGGGGAGCCAGTCAGGTATCGCCAAAGACCAGATCAATGGATGTCCGCGCAGTAATAGTTTATTTTTGGCGGCAAATTTGGCAAAATAATCGGTTTCTTTAAAATTAAAAGTATCGACAGTCGGCCGCGTCACACTCCAATAAAAACCCGCAACTACCAGGTCAAATTCCCGTACGAATGTCGATTTTAGTTGTGGATTCGGATCGAAAATAGGGCTATCGATATGTGGCAGCGCGCCGTAAATTAATCCTTTAGCTCGCGCTCGCTGTTTGAGTGAATTTTTACCGACGACCCGAAAACTGCGGCGTTGGCTACTTTGCAGTTTTTGGTCGATGGTCATTGGATAAATCAAATAACTCAAGACCTTAAATTTGCCTAATGCCGTAATTACCAAAGCACTCAGAGCGCCAACCCCAATGCGTAAGGTTTGTCGTCTCGATAATCGGTAGCTGCGGTGAATTTTAGCCATGTGGTTATCTACCGTTTGAATAATAATTGTTTGAGAAATAAGACCACAAATCGGGGATTTTGTTTGAAATAACGCTTCCAGAGGCGTCTTGGTTCCATCAACAGGCGAAATAACCACTCCAGCCCAATTTGCTGCATCCATAGCGGTGCCTGCTTGACGCGTCCAGAATAGAAGTTAAACGCCGCACCGACGCCGAGCATCACGGCGGGAATTTGGGCTTGATGTGCCGCCATCCAGATTTCTTGGCGGGGACAGCCGATGCCAACAAACAAAATTTGTGCTCCCGATGCCACTATTTGCTGAGTGTAGTCGTTATCTTCGGCTGGCGTTAACGCTCGAAAAGGTGGTGAAATCTGACAGACAATCTGAATCGCCGGAAATTTTTGGACTAAAAAAGCTGTAAAAGCAACTAAACTTTCAGCAGTACCACCATACAACGCGATCGGGAGATTTGCAGCAGCAGCAGCTTCACAGACGGTCAAAGTTAGCGCGGGGCCGCATACTCTAGTTGCGCTTTCGATCCCCAGTGCGCGTAATCCCCAGACTAGCGGCATTCCATCTGGGGTCACTAAATCGGCTTGATTGACAACTTGGGCGAAGGTGGGATCGTCATGAGTCTCCATCGTCATATGAACGTTCGCCGCGCAGACGCGTTTCCCGACTTTGGCGTGCGCCCAAGTGATGATGCGGGCGGTGGCATCGGCGTAGTTAGTTGCATCGACACGCATACCCACGATCTGGCGATGTTCGAGCGGGGGTAGTTCCTGCTGTGGTTTCATATCAACGTGAGATTTCATTTTGAGAGGACGAAGGAATTTGAATGGTGCCATCAATCTCAGCAGACTGGTTCGCAACGGAGACATACAGACTCACTAATGAGTCCATGTAATTGCGGATGTCGTAATGCGCGATACTTTGCCGTGCGGCGAGTCCTAGTGACAATCTTAAAGCTTCATCCTCGATCAGTTGGGTCATCGCCTGGACTAATTGCTCCCGATGACCTGGCTCGACTAATAGACCATTACCACCATCACGAATTACTTCAGGAATCCCACCCACTGGCGTGACGATAACTGGCAGTCCCCACGCCATCGATTCCAACATCGACATGGGTAGCCCTTCATGATACGAGGGGAGGATAAAGGCATCGGCACTAGCTAATAATTTATCCCGTTGTTTGGGATTCAACCAGGTGAGAATGGAAATCTTATCCTCAAGTCCCAAGCTAGTAATTAGTTGATTGGCGGCTGCGAGATCGCCATTACCAGCTAAGACTAGCTCTGTGTGTTGGCGACTGGTGGCTGGCAGTGCGGCAAAGGCTTCAATCAGGTCGAAGGCACCTTTGTCCTGTTTGGGGAAAGAGATCAGCGATTTGGCTAGATCTAGTGCGCCACCACGTTTGCCAATTCTGCCCAGAAATACTAACTTTAACTGCTGGCGTCCTAAGCGATTGGGGATGGAAACTGGAATTTCGACGGGGTTATATAAAATAACAGCTTGCCCTGGAGCTAGATCGAATTGGCTCGAATAATATTTTTGCCAACTCTCGGACAAGACAATAATCTTGCTACAGCTCCGAATCAAAAATTTCACAATCTTCTGCGCGAGCTGTGGTAATCCGGCATAAAATTCTTGGAAGGTTGCGCCATGAGCGTGCAAAATAATCGATTGCCTAAGTAATAATCCGATCGAGATTAAAATCGATTTCCTGAGCATACTCCCACGTTCGGCAAAATGAATGTGAATGACATCTACGTCTTTTGTGAAAATTTTCCAAACTAACCGCTGGATCGATCTAGCAAATACCAGAATATTCTCGCTCACAGTTCCCCGCACGATCGTCGGCACATGCTCGATCCGCACTTTTTCACTCGGATTGTTCATAATCAGTTGTTCGACTGAAGTAATTCCCCCCTGAATACTAAAGCCAGTCCCAAACATTAATACTTTAATAATGGATTTTTGGCGATCGATAATTGATGACATAGCTGATTGATTGAGATGCGTAAAAATGATTTTAGATGAGAAATTAGGATCTGCTACTCGAACACTGGTTGGCGTTCGCTTAGTTGTGGCAAGCACAGCGATAAAAATGTTGAGACTTGCAGCGTCCACAAAAGGTTGTTTTGCAAGACCAGCGAACTTTCGGTAAGATTGGATAAAACCACTAAGCACAGTAATAACATCGGCAGGAAAGCATCTGCGGTCTTGACGGATCTGATATGTCCGATCGCTCTATAAACACTACCAGCAAACTCGATCGAGTAGATGGCAAATCCTACTAATCCGAGGTCGAGACAAAGATCTAAATAGCCATTGTGACCATTTGGAGCTTTAAAAGCTGAGGCATTCCAAACGTAGGCGGACGGCCCATCCAAGCCCTGCCAAAATGCACCGAATCCATATCCCAGCCACGGTTTCTCCCAAATTTTATCTAAGATTAGCGGCCAAAATTCAGTACGTCCAGTAAATGTTAAATCTTTGCCAAATGCACCAGCAATTTGGCTGGCACTAGTGGCGATCGATAAATAACCGATCGTGCCCACTAACAAAAGACCGATGAGTGCTGGTATCAAAAATAGATAGTTCCACCGGAAGATTTGGAGCGTAAAAAAGATACTCATCAAAACCACCAGATTAATTAATGGCGATGATGACTTGGACAACAATAGCATGGCGAATGATATCCCCAGCAAAGTCCAAGATACCCAGCGATTTTTCTTGGCCGTTAGTGCTAGTAGTAAAAAGACGATCGTACTCAGGAGCATAGTCCGACCGAGACCATTTTTATGAGTATAAATACCGCGCCAAGCTCCGGCATGAATACCGCCCATAATTCCAAACTTTGGCAGCAAAATTACAAATAAAAGACTGGAGATCGTGCCGATCCCAAACACCCATCCAAAAATATATAGTTGCTCCTTGAGTGTATATCGACTGGCAAAGTACAGCGAAAACAGCATCGATCCAGTTAAAGCGACTACCCGAGTTTGGGTCAGATCTGGTGAAAACGACCAAGAAATCGAGCAGATTGCCAACCCTAATAATAGCCACAGCCATCCACCTCTAGAGATTGACGGAATTACTTGCTTCCATCTAAGTAGGAGTAGCAAAAATGAAATTATATAGATAATTAAAAATATGTTCTTGACAATTGGCATGTCGATCGGATCGTCTTGGAGATCTCCTTCACTAACTCCCCCAGAGAGAATCAAAATCAAGGGGCTACCAACGTAATGAATAAACGCAAAAATTGTGAATATTTTTTCAGATACTATTAATAGTTGATTCATATCAGCGAACGTGTTGTGTGGCAACTAGATTATTAACTATCGATACCGATCTAATCTTGTTGCTGTGAAAATGAGCCATTTATTACGCCCAGGCTAAGGTCTAAATTACACTCGATCGATTAACTCTTGGCAGTGCGTTTTGTCAATCGATCGAATGACTGAAATAGAGTAATAAATCTATTTGTAGTCGAGTTAATATCAAAAATATAGTTTAAGTATACCGATATCTTTAAATTGATAAAACTTAGATAATGTATACTTAAATGGATAATTACCTAAATGTTTAACTATCATACTATATAGATCGCTGCTATGTTGTGATATCGATCGGATTGGCACCCGCTCGGGTGAACTTAACGATGCACATGGGAGATCCGATCTACCATCGATCTAATGACTTACTCTTGGCGTAACAACTCAACATGAAAAAACAGCTCAATTCGCTACAATTGTATCGAGGAATAGCATCTATACTGGTGGTACTACACCATGCAAATATTATCCTCGATCGTGAACTGAAGCAAGATGGTTTATTTAATGTGTTTCATTTTGGTTGGATGGGAGTAGATTTTTTCTTTGTGCTCAGTGGCTTCATTATCTTTTATATTCACCAAGCCGATCTGAGTCAGTCGAGTCAGTTTAAGTCTTTTGTTAGAAAAAGATGTTTGAGAGTCTATCCTTTTTATTGGATTCTTTTAGCAGTCAAGATTCTTGGCTCTCTAGCGATCGAACGCGATGGTAGTTTTGATGGAGTGAATTTATGGCAGTTCATTCAAGTTGTGTTACTTGTGCCACAAGCAGGAACTAATCTCACGCCTTTTATCGGTGTTGCTTGGACGCTAACTTATGAAATCTTCTTCTACGCCATCTTTAGTTTGCTGATTTTATGTAAACCGCAGATCTATCTACTACCGCTCGCCGTGTGGATTGTTGGTATTGTCTTAAATCTTGTCAATGTCTTACCAATAGGCGGATCGGTGTTGCTGGAGTTTATCTTCAACACCCATAATTTAGAATTTGTGTTTGGCTGTTTGGCTGCATATATCGTCTCCACGCACCGATATGAGTACAAAAAAATGTGGATTTATCTAGCGTTAGCAATGCTAGTTGGAGCGATTATTAATACTGGCTACCGTCAATTCGATGTCGCGGGACTATCGCCAGTTATTGCCTATGGGATTCCCTGTACGATCTTGATCGTGGGATCGGTACAGGTGGAAAATCAAACTGTGCTGAAGCTCCCCTCATCGATAATTTATCTTGGCAATGCTTCATACTCCATTTACTTAACTCATGGGCTATTTATGAATACAATTGCCAAAGTTTATCTTAAAATTAGCGAAAAGTTTGCGCCAGCCTTACTAGATTCACAGATCGTTATGCCACTCGTGGCGACCGCGATCGTAGGCATGAGTATCGCACTTGGTTGTATAATTCACGATCGCGTCGAGAAACCATTACTAAAAATATTAAATAATAAACCCGCGACAGCAGTATGAATTGACAATTATTGCTAAAAGTCGATCTAGGTAGCAGTATAGACTTGAAATCAGCCTCAGAGGGTGTCTGAAAAGGCTTTTCGGTGTGAATCGGAGATCTAAATCCCCCTTAAAAAGGGGGACTTTAAAAGCCCCCTTTCCAAGGGGGTTGGGGGATTTAGATCTTAAAACGCAGCAATTAGACTTTTCAGACATCCTCTCCGCGATCGACCTGAATTAAATTAGGCTGGCTCTTAACTGGATTTACTCAAGGCTTTCTTCAGTGAGGAGTAAAAATCGTGCTTTGGAGGAGCATTTTTTCGATGGAAAATATCATAGACTGTTTTATTGCCAAGCAAGTGATATTGAATTCGGCGATGGATAATTCCGGGGATTCTTTTGGCGATATAGATCGAAATGTATGGCTTAGATAATAGAGCGGTTACAGCTTGCCACTTTCTCTGCTGAAGTAGCTCTAGAAACGTGAAGTAGTCAAAATATCTTTGTAGCGTTTGATAATTTTCCGTGAGTGCATGAGCTAATTGCGGCAAACTTTTGACAATTTGTTCGGTCTTGATAAAATTCAAAGTTGATGCACAGTTCTGATGAAGGTAAGCTAATTTGCTGGTATAGACTAGGGAATTCGATCGCACCACATAATAATAATAAGGCTCTGGCACTAGCAAAAATTTCCCGCCTCTAGCCAAGCAGGTCAACGTCAACCAAAAATCTTCGCCTACCTTCATCTCTGGATCGTAGCGAATCTGGTGCTGGAGCAGAAATTTGCGGTTGAATATCGGCTTAGAAATCCCCAGTCGCAGTCCCAATTCTCCATAGACATCAGTTTCGACAAAATAGACCGGATCGATCTGCTTAATGGTAACAATTGGTTCGCCGCTTTCTGTAATCAGCGTACTCCAAGCTCGGTCTTCACCATCTTAAACTAGATACAGATCGTCAGCAATCAGATCGGCATGTTGTTGGGAGGCAATCTGTAAGAGTCGTTCTAATCGGGTGGGCGCATACCAATCATCTGAATCCAAAACCGCAATCCATTCACCTTGAGCCTGAGAGATCGCCCAATTCCGGGTCGCACTCACGCCCAGATTTTCAAAGTTAGTAAATACTTTGAGGCGTCTATCTGTAAAGCTGTTTGCTATTGCTAGCGTGCGATCGGTCGAAGCATCATCTACGAGGATAATCTCAATATTAGTCAGAGTTTGTTTCAACGCCGACTCGATTGCCCGACCGATATAGACAGCGGTATTATAGGCAGGAATCACGATCGAGACTTGAGGATTGATGCTCATTTTTGGCTGTTAGAAGGACGAACTCACAGTTGCTAACCATATTTGTCAGCAATTGCTTGATGATATATTTCGACAGTTTGAGTGGCAATATTAGTCCAATTTAGATCTTGCTGACAGCGCTTAAAGGCAGCAGCTTGGAGTTGCTGTTGCAACTGCCGATCGCTTAATAACCTGATAATCGCTGCGGCTAAGGCTTCGACATTGCCTGGGGGTACCAGCAAACCATCTTGCCCCGATTCGATTAACTCTGTCAACCCGCCAATGGCTGAAGCGACGACTAGTGTGCCCATACCATAAGCGAGGGTGGCTACTCCACTTTGGGATGATTCGATATAGGGTAAGACAGCAATCGTACTCCGTTCAAAGAGCGCTGCGACTCGTTCGGGCGGAATGAAGTCGTCGATAATTTCGATCTGATGTCGATCTACGCCATCGGGAAAATACTGCTCGAAATTTTCGCCTTTGCCCGCTATTATCAATTTAACGGCAGGAAACTTTGCCGCAATTAACGGTAGTGCTGCAATCAAATATTTAAGACCTTTATACGGCCAGATTCTGCCAAAAAACAATAGCGTTTGCGGCTCTCGCTCGACGGTTGCGGCGGTAGATCTGCGCCGATACAGACTCCCGAGTTCGCCGTGTGGCAACACGCAAACTCGCTCTAGTGGCACCCGAAAATGCTGAGTGAGAGTTTGTTTTAATGCTTGAGCGTGAACGATCGCTCGATCGGAACGATGGAAGGCAATTCGCTTAGTATAATCGGCCCCAAAGATATTTTGCCGATCTCCAGGGTGCCGAAACACATCATGAATGGTGGTGACGAGCGGTGGCATTCGATTGAAAAATAAGGTCAAGTCATACCACGGATCGTTGGTTTCTTGAACGTGTAAAACGTCCGGTTGCAATTCCCGCAAGATTCGCATCAAGGCTGACATCGCGGCGAAGTTACGCGGATCGCGGATGCGAGGTTTCTCAAACTCAATGACTCGAATCCGAGGATCGAGCGAACTCCGACAATATGCTGCCACCTTTTGAGGTTGAATCAAGGTGAGATCGACTAGCTCGTACAAACTATTGGCAAGTTCGATCGTGTAATCTTCAAAGCAAAAATGTACTAAGGCGACTTTAATTCTGGTCATAATTCTCGATATTGTTAGGTCGCCTGATTAAATTTACGATCGCAAGTTGACAATCGATTGACGGACGCGATCTATGCCACCTAATTCATGTACCATTACCGCCGCAACTAAAATAGCGTAAGCACAGACAGCAAGGCTCAGTGTCAATAAGAAATTGAGCTGCATAGTTTGCAGCAGCAAGAAGACAATCGCCATCAAACCGCTAATCAGTAGCGGCAATCGTAAGATCCGCAAAATGCGGAGCGGAAAGATCCGTTGATGGACGGCAGCACCGAGGACGCTAAAATTAGTAGTAGCCATGATTAAGCTCATAAATACCGCTCCCATTAATTGATATTTGGTAATAAAAAATATGCCCGACAGTCCGCCCACTGTCGTCGTGATTGCTACTTCAATGAGATTAAACTTTTCTAAGCCGTTAGCAATTAAGACATAGCCAAAGGTTTGCGAAAAAGTGGCGATCGTCATCGAGATACACATTAAATTTAAAATCACCGCTGCCTGGGAAAAATCTCGGTTTTGATAAATCAGTAATAATAAATCTTTGCCATAAAATATCGTCCCGATCGAGAATGGTAAACCGATACATAGTAAGGTAATAATCGTATTTTCGGCCTCTTGTCGCTGGATATCCCGCCCGAGATCGACCGCTTTGGACATGCGCGGAAAAGCGGCTAAATTGAGACTATTAGAGACGATCGTATAGGGCTGAAGTAGCTGCATTACCGAGCCGTAGAGACCGATGAGGACTTCACTACCGAGTAAGGAAAGAATCAAGACATCAATTTTGGCAGCGATCATTCCCAATCCTTCAGTCGCAAACAAAGTTTTGGCAGTTTTGATAATATTCCACATAAAATCGCGATCGATTTGCCATTGGGGCGGGACGATCTTGACTAGCATCAGCCATTCGATCGCCAGAATTAGAGTTTCTGAAATTACTAAAATAATGCCGACATCGATGATTTGATGTCTGGCTTGCATCATCCAGAGCATCACAATTAAGCGCAATATATACACTGGCACTGTCGCCAGCGCGATCGAGTGCATTTGCTCGCGGGCTTGAAAAATTGATTCGGTAATATTAGAGAGTGCAAAGGGAATCGCCGTAAAACCGATGACACAGCAGAGGATCGAGGTATCGCGGCTGTATGGTAACAGATAAATAATGACCACCATTGCCGCGTAGCCAACTAGGCTAACTAGCAACTGTAATAAAGTACCACTTACCAAATATACAGGCGTGGCATCCGGGTCGCGCGCTATTTCGCGGGTAAATAGGGTTTTGAAACCTTGAGAGGTAATGCTGACAAAAATATAGTAGTAGCTAATCGCGAGTAAATATTGACCCAAGGCATACGCGCCTAGAGTTCTCGCGATCGCCGCGCTCAAGACAAAGGTAGCAATCCCTTGAGTTAGGCGATTGAGCAGCATCGATGCCGAATTACCGATTAATTTGCGTTGTTGCGACATATAATTTAATTAAATACTCGCCTGAGATCGTGCTAAACAATCTTTGAGTTTTGCGGCTAAAGTAGCGACCCGAGGCTCTTTTAACATGCTCGAATGGGGGCCGGGGATCTGCTGGATCTCCAGATTTTCAACCAAATCTCGCCAGCCAAATTCATCGTGGAGACAATGCTCTAGATCCTGGACTTGGCAGCGCAACAGCGTCAACGATCCGGGATAAAATCGTGCGACGTATTCCTCGCCAGCTTCGAGATTAGCATCTAAAACAGTAAGTAATTGTGGTGTCAGATCTTCGCGTTTGTACAAGCTTTGAGCTAGAAATTCGCGCTGGTTATTGGCTTTCAATCGATAATCGATCCTGCCCATAATATAACTGGATCGCTCCTGCGGTGTGAGTTGAGAGAGATTATTTAAATGCACTCCCACCGCCCGGAAAAATGATGGACGGAGGTTTGGCAAATTGGGCGCACTACTGTCTAATAGGGCCAGTAGTGCCGTCTGTTCGCCCTGGGCAGCCAATTGCTGAGCCATCTCATAGGCGACAAAGCCACCAAAAGAGTAGCCAGTCAGAAAATACGGGCCGTGGGGTTGAATAGTGCGAATTTCTTGGAGATAGTGGCTCGCCATCTCTTCCACGCGGCGAAATACGGGCTTGCCGTCGAGTCCCTGGGACTGGAGTCCGTAGACGGGCTGGTCGGGGTCGAGATAATTGGCGAGGGCATAGTATTCGAGTACATTGCCACCGACTGGATGGATGCAGAATAACGGTGGTTTGGGCGATTTGATGTCGCGATCGTGTCCCGGCGTCGCCGCCCTAATCGGGACTAGTGACGACCAAGCAGCAGATGGTGCTTCCTGACGGAGAACTGTCGCTAGCTCCTCGATCGTTTGTTTTTGGAGTAAAGTTGCCAAGGGGAGATTTTGACCCCAAATTTGCTCGATTTGGGCAAATAGCCGCACGGCAATCAGGGAATGACCGCCGAGGGCAAAGAAATTGTCCCTAATCCCGATCGGGTGGACGCCGAGTGCCTGCTCCCACATGCTGGTGAGCTGACGTTCTAGATCGTCCCGAGGCTCTAGCAGCTTGGCTTCCGGCTCTGGGCGAGTCTCTGGCTGTGGCAAGGCGCGACGATCGACTTTGCCGTTAGTTGTGAGTGGTAGGGCTGTCAGCATGACGATCGCCGTGGGAATGAGATAATCTGGCAATCTGGACTCTAGGAAGGCTCGCAGTTCCCGCTCGGTGGGTTGTTGCTGGGACTGCGGTACCAGATAGGCAACTAAGCGTTTATCACCAGATCGATCTTCGCGCACGATAACGGTAGCTTCGCGCACGCTGGGGTGTTGCGCCAAGACCACTTCAATTTCGCCCAGCTCGATCCGAAAGCCGCGAATTTTGACTTGATTGTCGATCCGTCCCAAAAATTCGATATTACCATCGGGGAGATACCGGGCTAAATCGCCGGAGCGATAGAGCTTTTCGCCGATCGCAAACGGGTTGGGAATAAATTTTTCGGCGGTTAATTCGGGGCGATTGAGGTAGCCAGTGGCTAAACCAGCGCCACCGATGTACAATTCGCCAGGAATCCCGATCGGGACGGGTTGCAAGTCAGCATCGAGCAAGTACACTTGAGTATTGGCGATCGGTTTGCCGATGGGAACAGACGTCGCTAAGGGGTCGAGGCTGGCGATCTTGTAACAACTCGCAAAAGTCGTACTTTCGGTCGGCCCATAACCATTAATTAACTGACAATTGGTGAGAGTCGATAGTGCTTTCTGGACGTGCGGAACAGAGAGGATATCTCCCCCAGCAATCAGTTGGTGCAGCGGTCGGAGATCCGCCAGTCGTTCGTCTACCATCAGGTGAAACAGCCCTGCTGTCAGCCACAGGGTCGTAATTTGCTCGCGGGCGATCAGTTGACCTAATTCAGCTAGCGAGGGCTTGTCACCAGGATATAAGACTAGTTTGGCACCATTGAGGAGGCTCCCCCAGATCTCAAAAGTAGCGACATCAAAGGCTATCGGCGCAATCTGTAAAAATATCCGATCGGGACTAAAGTCGATATAGTCGGTCGCTTTCACCAGTCGCACGACGCCATGATGTGGGATACAGACCCCTTTGGGTTTGCCCGTCGAGCCAGAGGTATACATCACGTAGGCCAAATTAGTCGATCGCAGCACTAGACTGGGATTGGTGGCACTAGCGGTGGCAATGTTGTCCCAGTCGGCATCGAGGCAGATGACCTCGAACTGCTGTGGGGGTAATTTGGCGCTGTCGGCTGTTGTCGTCAACATCACGGCGACTCCCGCATCAGCTAAAATCGTGGCGATCCGTGCGGGGGGAGCGGCGAGATCGATCGGGAGATACGCGCCACCAGCTTTGAGGATGCCCAAAATGCCGACAATCGTGTCGATCGACCGCTCGATCGCGATGCCGATGAGAGCGTTGGGCTGGACGCCGAGGGCGATTAGATAGTTGGCAAGCTGGTTGGCACGGTGATTTAACTCATGATATGTGAGTTGTCGATCGTGGCATTTTAAGGCGATCGCTTCACCATTGAGAGCGACGCATTCTTCAAATAATTGATGGATACATTTGGCTTGCGGATAGTTAGTTTGCGTCTGATTCCACTCCACTAATAATTGCTGTGTTTGCGCTGAATTTAGCACCGACAACTGCCGAATCGATCGCTCGGCTGACTCCACGATCGCCGTGAGTAAATTTTCAAATTCGCTCAATCGCCGCTGAATAGTCGCCGCACTAAATAAATTAGGATTGTACTGACAATCTAAATCGAGCTGACCGTTGGGCTGGGTGGCAGCACTCAGGAATAGTTCAAAGGTGGCAAAGGCAGGACGATTCATGCAGGTTTGCACTTCGAGATCGCCAAACTGCTCCGGCTTGGTGTTCGCTAAATCGATATTAAATACCGCCGAAATCAGCGGGATGCGACTCGCATCGCGGGGAATCGCCAATTTTTTTAATAGACTCCCAAAGGTAAAATCTTGTCGATCGTAGTCATCGAGAATCGACCTATTTCTAACTTTGAGATAATCGCTAAATTTACACTCTGGGTCGATTTGGCTCCGCAGTGGTAAAAAATTGACGCAATGCCCGACCAAATTATACCTACCAGTTGCCGCTTGACCGGATGTAGGTACGCCGACAGTCAGATCGGTTTGACCAGTCATTTTGTACAACCAGACTTCATATGCCACCAGCAGCGTAGTCATCAGACTACAGCCATTTTTGATGCCGATTCGGGCGATGCGATCGACTAAATCGGCTGTAAGAGTATAATTCTCAGTAGCCGAATCAAAAGTTCTTACTGGCGGGCGGGGATAATCCGTAGGTAAGTCGGTAAGTGGTGGTATGGTGGCAAATTTGTCAAGCCAATATTTCTCGATAGCGATCGCCTCGGCACTGCCGATCTTAGCTCGTTCGGCGAAAGCATATTCGCTAAAATATTCGGGTCGATCGAGATCGAGAGCTGTACCGCGAGTCAGTGCGGTATAGATCTGCGCCAAATCTGTGCCGATCGCTCCCAGCGACCAACCATCACACACCAGATGATGCACGCTGACGATTGCCAGATGTTCGCGTTCGCCCAGCTTGATAATTTGCGTCCGAAATAAGGGGCCATGTTGAATGTCAAACGGCTGACTCATCGCTTGCTGCTGATGTGTCGCGATCGCCGCCGATCGTGCTGCTGCTGTGAGTGCTGATAAATCGATAACTGGCACTCGCACATCGATTTTTTTAGCAATTAAAATCGTCGTCCCATCACCGCTAAAAGTCGTCCGCAGCGATTCGTGTCGATCGACTAAGCGATCGAAAGCAGTTTGCAGCAACTCGACATCCAGCCGACCGTTAAATCGCAATGATTGCGATAAAATACACGCCAAATTAGCTGATTCGCTCAGTTGTACGCCCAGCCAAATTTCTTGCTGAGACTCAGTAGCTGGTGCCGTTAGTAAGATTTCACCATCGACGAAGGGATCGAAATCGATCGCTTTGAGATGAGATTCGATCGCTAAATCGATCGGTATCGATCCTGTCAAATAGAGATTTTCATTGTTTAATAACGGCAGATTGAGAGCTGTAAATTCGGATGTAGAAATGCAGTCCATCATAACTATAAAAATTCAAGAGAAAATCTAAAAATCAATAATAAATTTAGGTATTAGGCAAAGTGTCGATCTGAAGATAAGTACCGCGATCGGGGTCAGTGATAAACCACGCTGGATTTCCCGCTTGATCTTTGCCTAGTCGTGCCCCCGGTCGGGGTGGTAAATTGTGATTGATGGCGATCGCATTGCCCGAGCTGGAAAGGAAGCCGCCGGATTGTAATTCGGCAATGCAGACTTTAAACGCCCAGAGAATTTGCTCGATATCGGCGTCATTGTGCGCCAGTGTCAAGAAACAAGGTCGGTTTTCCCAGATATGAATCCCTTTTTCCCGCAGGAGATAAAACAACAAACTGCTATAACTTTCGCTTGGGGGAAAGGTTAGATAGAAAAACGAGCTAAAGTGTTCGATATTTAGTGGAAGTCCGACAGCTTCGCAGTGCTGGGCGAGTTGTTGGACGAGGTAGGTAACTTGACGATCGAGGGTCTGATGGAGCTTGGCACCACCAGCTTCGAGTTGGGTCAAAATGGCTTCGACAGCCGCTAGCGCCAGCGGATGCCGGACGAATGTACCCGCAAAGAAGGTCACGCCCACTTCTGGCATGGAGCGATCGCCAAATTGCCAGAAGCCGCCATCGAGAGCATCCATATATTTAGCCGTGCCAGTCAAAATCCCGATCGGCATCCCGCCGCCGACAACTTTGCCATAGGTGGCAATATCGGCTTTGACGCCAAAGTATGCCTGTGCGCCGCCAGGAGCAACGCGAAAACCCGTAATCACTTCATCGATAATCAGCGCGATATCCAACTGCTCGGTGAGGGTGCGGAGCGATCGCAAGAAGGCTTGCGGCTGGAGGTTGGGATGCCGACTTTGGACGGGTTCGACAATTACCGCTGCAATATCGTCGGCATATTCCCGAATGATTTCTAGCGATCGAGGATTGTCATAATCCAACACCAAAATATTAGTGAGTGCGGACGCCATCACCCCCGGTGCGGAGGGTAAAGTTTTCAGATCGGGCGCGGCGCGGAATAAGACTTCATCAAAGGTACCGTGATAAGAACCCGCAAAAATAACGACTCGATCGCGTCCAGTCACCGTCCGGGCAATCCGTAATGCCGCCATCACCGCTTCCGATCCGGTATTACAAAAGGCAACCCGCTCCATCCCGGTAAATTGGGCGATTTTTTTAGCAACTCTCCCGGCTAGTGGCGTCTGAGGGCCGATCGCCATCCCTTTATCGAGCTGGGTTTTGAGCGCATTGGTAACAAAATCTGGCGACCAACCGAAGAAATTTAGCCCGAAGCCGTTGGTGAGATCGATATATTCATTGCCATCCTCATCCCACAGTCGCGCGCCCTGAGCGCGATCGGTGACGATCGGGTAGACCATTTCTTTAAGTAAGGGTGTAAATCCGGACACGGTACGCGGATCGGCTAGATAGCGACGATGCTCTTGGGCTTGGCGTTTGGAGGTGATGGTGCGAGCTACATAGCGATCGATAATGTCGGAGAGGGCGGCTTGTTGTGTGGGGTTGAGGCTGGTATCGATCGCTTTACCAATTTTGAGTCCGGGTGCTGGCCCTTGGTTGATGGGAGTGGGTTTGTGGCCGTTGTTGTTGCTGGGGGATTGGGAGTGGGGGAGTGGGGGAGTAGGGGAGTAGGGGAGTGGGGGTGCTGGGGGGCTGGGGGACTGGGTG
>NZ_JANMZA010000633.1:0-2282 GCF_031382685.1 Chamaesiphon sp. OTE_8_metabat_110
ATTCTTTTGGTTAGAGTACTATTGAGGGAAATATTTAACTGTGCTAGTTCAGCTTTGATTACGTCACTGACGGGTGATTTCTGCCTTTGGCTAATCGATGTAATATTATGAGCAGATCCTAAAAGTGAGCCTGTCTCCCCAGGTATTTTTATCTGTCCGGTTACTTGGATTTTTAGTTCTTCGTTCTCCACTGTCAATCTTTCTACCATGACTTGCATATCCTGAAGTTGGTAAAGTCTTCCTGCCATGCCCTCGTTTACTTTGCGTAATTTAGTTATTTCGGCTTCAAGTTTTTTAACTTTCTCTCTTAGCTCATTAATAATGACGATTTTAGAGGCATCAGAAGCAGTTTGAGGTTGATGGGGTTTTCCGGCTTGCTGCTGCTGATTTCTTAGCTCTAAAACTCGTACCTTAACCTCTGGATATTTATACAAGTAACTAATTGACACACCAGCTTCTCTCGCTACATTGGCAAAGCTCATCGGCTCATTATTTTTGACAAGCTGATTAATAGCTTTATCTAAATTTTCAGCAGCTCGTTGTTGCTTGGCTACCGCAGCAGCTTTGAGAGCAGCTATTCTCAAAGCCTTGCCATCCTCTTTAGACATCAAGGTTCGTCTCCAGAGTAGCAATGATTCTTTCTAGATTGGTTTTGACATCTTGGTTAACTTGAATCTGTCGCTCCCAACCGTTGGCTTGAACGACTTCTAATACTTGATTAGTCCTTTCTAGTTGTTGTTTATGTCGATCGAGAAATTCTATGGTAGTGCGAAAGTCGCTACATGTTAGACAGGCGTTACCTTTGTTGCAAGTTAATTGAGCGGGCAAGCTACAATAACCATTAGGTAAAGTTTCGGCTAGAACCTTCTTTTTTAACCATTGGAGGGATGAATCGTCATCTAATTCTGTAGTGAGTGATTGAATTACTTCGCCATTAATGTTGACAATCTTGGTACTGAGATATTTGTCTACTTCATTTCTGAGCGTAGAATCATGAATGTGGGCATATACTGATGTCATCGTTGGGGACATATGACCTAAAAAACGTTGGACTATGTGCTGTGGTACGCCATTATTAATCATCCCAGTGCCGACAGTATGCCGAAACTGATGGCTTTGAAATTTCCATCGCTTACCCGATCGATCGCAGATATCAAATTTATCAGCCAATATATTTAGATTGCGAACAAAAGCCTGACTTAGCATTACTGATGGTACCGGAGTGAATTTTTTCTGCCCCGATCTTCTCGCACAGAATAGATATTCATAATCTGTACTCAGACATTGTTTGATATACTCTTGTTGATGCTTAATAATCTGAGCGAGTTCTGGCGATATGGGTAGAGTAGTTTCACGTTTTGTTTTCAATCTCATAAACTGAATAAACCACCCACCCTTACTATCTTGTTTCAGACAATTTAATGGTAATTGGCACAACTCACCGATCCGTAGTCCACACTCTTGAATAACTAATACCATTCTCATTAATGGTTCTGGTAAGCTATCTAGGTGTTGGTTAAGGTTGTAGATTACTTCAGATGGAATATAGCGAGGTAATGGTTTTGTATCGTATTTAGAATAGTCTTCTTTTCTGATTAAATATGGCTGGAGTACAAACCAGCCATTAACGGTTCCAGTTTCAAATAGATTAGCTAGACTAACCAGCCGACTATTTTTTGCTTGTGATGATAATCCTTTTGATTGATTTTCCTCCATGTATGTTACGATGAGTGAGCGATCTATGTCCTCAAAACAATGTATTTCCGGGTGCGCTCTCAAAAAATATGAGAACTCTTTATGTCCGATGAGATTATGATTTAATAAACTCAGGCTTACTCCGCTACTAGCTTTATATTTAATAAATTTCTTACTGGCATTTTTGAGCCATTCTTGTTCGATGGGACGAAAGTTAATTACACTTTCTCCTCTTCGCTCGTGGATCGGAAAGTTTAAACCTAAATCCGATACTAACCATACGTCGTCATTACTACAAGGGCTAAAATAGTAAAGACATCTCTTACAATAGCATTTTTGAATACCATTACATATGGTGTTTTTAAGCTCCTCAGCACTGCCACATTGAGGACAGGTAATCGTTGTTGAACTAACGATTTGATTCTCTGGTGTTGGCGATCGATCTTGTCCGCTCTGATGTTGCATGACTATGCTCCTTAGTCGCTAAGTATTTGTCATATTCATTGCGTAAATCGTCTTCAGTTAAATGTACATAAGTATTCATTGTGGTCTGGATGTTGGGGAGCATCCCACTTTTTATTCGATCG
>NZ_JANMZA010000209.1:0-3130 GCF_031382685.1 Chamaesiphon sp. OTE_8_metabat_110
GGGCAATTGTCAATAAACTCTTTATTATTATGAATATTTATTCCCGACTAATTTTTCCCACTTTAATCGACCGAGTAATGTCTGGGGAGGATTTTGCCAACTATCGGCAGATAGTCCTCGCCGATGCAGTAGGATCGGTACTCGAAATTGGTTTTGGAACTGGTTTAAATTTAGCGTATTACCCGCAAAGCCGAGTAGAGAAAATTACCACTGTTGATGTCAATCCAGGGATGAATAAACTCGCGCAAAAGCGGATAGCAGCTAGTTCAATCGAGGTAGATTATCAGGTGCTAAATGGAGAAAAATTATCGATGGCAGATGATACATTCGATACGGTAGTTAGTACTTGGACACTGTGCAGTATCAAACAGGTAGAAACAGCGATCGCTGAAATTCACCGCGTACTGAAACCAGGTGGTAAATTCCTATTTATCGAACACGGATTGAGCAATGAGCCAAATATTCAAACTTGGCAACATCGAATCACTCCGATTCAGAAAGTAATCGGTGATGGCTGTCATCTCGATCGCCCGATTCGTCTACTAATTGCTAAACAGTTTAATAATTTAGATGTTCGGGAATTTTACAGCCCTAACACACCTAAAATTGGCGGATATTTTTATCAAGGAGTTGCAATTAAGTAATGGTAATCAAGAAGTGGCAATATAGAAATTGTTGAGTCGTATCAAATGGCGTTTTGTGTAATTCCATACTAGCCTCTAATAACTGGAATCGATCGCCAAATTCTGCTTGTAGCGATCCGGCATCATAACGCACAATTTCCAATCCACTGCACTTTTCTGGCCCATCTAAACCAAAAGTCGCAATAATTACATGACCACCAGGATTAACTGCATCCAAAACTTGTCGAACATAGGCTACTCGTTGTGCTGGTAGGGTGAGAAAATGAAATACCGCTCGATCGTGCCAAACATCATACTGTTGCGATGGTAGATCTGCTGTTACAATATCGGCAACTATCCAGTTGATTCGCTCTGCTACTGTGCCCAATCGTTGTCTAGTAGTATCTATCGCTGCTTGCGAAATATCCAAAACATTTAGGTGCTGGTATCCTCTCTCGATTAAGTCATCAACTAATGTTGCTTCACCACCACCAATATCAATTATTGCAGCATTAAGATCTGGGGCAGCACGTTCGATTAGTGCTAGGGACTTGTCGAGGTGCGCTCGATACCAACTTACCTCATTGGCAGCTTTTGCTTGGTAAACTGTCTCCCAATGCGTTTTTGAATCCATGATAATTTAGATCGATAAAAGTTATTTAAAATTTCAAGGTAGAGGTGGAGAAAATAATGGTGTAAAGATCGATTTGTACCGAAATGATTAGTAGGTTATCTAAATAGTAGCAAGTCCTGAGTCGCCGTGACATAAATTTAAGTCAGGGGGCATCCAAAACTACCGATCGAGATCGCACTATTGGTGCGTGACGGGATGAAAGTGTAGGTGATGGTGAGGGCTTTGGGTAGTTAAAGTGGGTGAATGTATGTGTGAATGTTGTTCGTCATCGTGAAGATGCTCGTGTTCGTGCCACAGTCCACCTTGTAGATCGGTGAGTTTCCAAGGCTTGAAAGCTAGATACACCAAGACTAATAATCCAGCACCGATTAAGCTAGTGTAGAAAAAATTATGCGTTGGCGAATTACTACCCAGCCACCCCGCTAGTGGATAAGCTAACGCCCACCAAAGATGACTCCAGGCAAAATGGGCACCATAAACCCGTCCCTGCACTTCAACTGCAACTCGATTAGCAATTAAAGTCTGAGTGGGCACATTTACTAGCGTTTGTCCGACTCCGGCGATCGCCCACAGTAATAATAATCCGCCCAGATTCACGAGAATTTCGGCACCCGCGATCGCCGCCACGAATTGTAGTACTAGTGCATAGCGAATCGGCGGATCGAGGAACAGACAAACCGTGCCCAGCCGAATATCTTCTAACGTTCTGTTAACAGTTCTCGCTGTCTGTTGATGCTGATTCACCATCAGTTGCCCTGGCAGTGTCACAATCAGGATTGTGGCGATTAAAAAGGTGATGCCGTCGAGAAAAAAGACTTGTCTGGTACCCACAAATGCCGCGATACTGCCAGCTAAACCAGGCCCTAACACGCCCAAAAGCTGATAAGTTGCACTAGATAAGGCGATCGCCCCAGCTCGTTCTGCTTCGGTCGTTACCAGTGGAATAGTTGCCGTATAAGTCGGTGCAAAGAAGGCATAAAATACATTTAGCGACAGCACGATCGCATAAATTTGCCAAACCTGAGTGACAAACGGCAACAGACAGACGATCGCCATTCGTGCCAAGTGAGTTGTCACCATTAATCGTTTGCGATCGACTCGATCCGCGATCGCACCAGCAATCGGCGACAATACGACAAACGCCGTCACCCGAAGCGTCAGTGCCCCAGCCAAAACCGTTCCCGCCTGCGCTCCTGCTAACTCAAACGCCAACAATGCTAACCCTACCCAAGTCAGCGCGTCGCCTACGAGATTGATGGTTTGAGCCAGATACAATCTAGCAAAGATCGGATTGTTCAATCCTTGCAGCCAGTAAGGAAGTTGTTTCATCTGCTTTTTGTTGTTGATTTTACGGTTGTACGCGATTACTCAATCCAGAAGTCGATCGAGTTGCACAACTGGTGGCAATCCTCCGTCGTGTCAAATGTCAAATAACTTATGCTAAACTCCAGATCAAAAGGCTTTTTGAAAGAACTCCGCAAAACTGCACTCAAACCAGAGGCGATTGCCAGAGCGGTCTTATTCGCTGTATCGCAGCCTGATGATGTCGATGTCAATGAGATCGTCGTCCGTCCGACAGCCAGTACATTTTAGGTATCGAACAAAGGTGTTTTATCTGAAGATTGTCTAAGAGATAGGCTCCGCTACTGCCACCGATCTTATTTTAATTAGGAAAGAATCTAAATGAGTCTCAATATCTACCGCACCCTCGGTCGCTCTGGAAGGATCTTTGCGTCGCCTCAATACCGACTATGTAGACCTGTATTGGGGGTGTAATCAGGATGACTGTAAAATAGTGCCACCGATCTCTAAAACTATCTCTAGAAATGAGTTTCAGCGATCGGTGACTAAAACAAATTTTGACCCTAATTTG
>NZ_JANMZA010000031.1:0-2500 GCF_031382685.1 Chamaesiphon sp. OTE_8_metabat_110
CTACCAGCCAAAGAACAATCAGCCTGCTGGCTAATGGCAAATAAAGTTCGAGAAATCTTGATAGCAGAGTTTCAACCCGATGGTTTTAATGTGGGGATGAATATCGATCGAGCCGCCGGACAAGCGATGAATCATGCCACAATTCATGTAATTCCGCGCTATCAAGGCGATACTCAAAGTCGAAAAAGTGGAATGCGATCGGTTATTCCCAGGTTGTAGAGATGGGAGATGGGGGATGGGAGAGGGGGGATGGGAGATGGGCGAGAATTTTTATCAACCTGTCCCCACACTAACCGCCAGTTAAATCCTGACTGTTACTTGCTTCCCATGCAGATATTCCTTAATCTCCGCTACAGTTAACTCGCCGTAATGGAGTAGCGATGCCAATAAGGCGGCTTCGGCATGTCCGGAAGTCACCGCCTGATAGATATGCTCGCAATTTCCCGCGCCACCCGACGCAATCACGGGGACTTCGACAGACATGGCGATCGATCGCGTCAGATCGAGGTCGTATCCCGCCTTGGTACCGTCGGCATCCATGCTCGTGACTAAAAGCTCTCCCGCACCCCTTTTGGTGACTTCTTGCGCCCATTTGACCGCATCTAGCCCGGTATTCTCCCGACCGCCTTTGACATAGACATCCCAGCCGGGATTACTCGGATCGTGACGGCGCTTGGCATCGATCGCGACGACAATACACTGATTGCCGAATAAGTCGCTAGCATCATTAATCAAATTGGGATTGCGGACTGCTGCTGAGTTGAGACTGACTTTATCCGCCCCCGCCCGCAATAAGTCTTTAATATTCGCTGGCGATTGAATCCCTCCACCGACAGTCAGCGGGATAAATATCCGATCCGCAGTCCGGTAAACGACATCGATCATCGTGTCGCGATCTTCGTGACTGGCGGTGATATCCAGAAATACTAACTCATCCGCGCCCGCATCATTATAAACTTGCGCCAGCTCTACCGGATCGCCTGCATCCCGCAATTCGACAAAGTTAACGCCCTTGACGACGCGACCAGCTTTGACATCCAGGCAAGGTAGAATTCTTTTGGCTAACATATACAAATCTTGGTGTGGTTGTGAACAGCTCTCATCCTCGCTCGATCGTGGCGATCTGAGTTCTGCTCACTTTAGATAATACTTTCAATCCCGTACAGCAGCTCATCAAAATTCACCAACCGAATCGATCGGGGTGAGGTAAAAGGTAAGAGGTAAGAGGTAAGAGGTAAGAGGTAAAAGGTAAGAGGTATAGATCTGTGATTCTTCAATTAGAGATTGGTATGACAGCTATTAACCCAATCTCTAATTTGAGCTAGTGAGTTAACCGACTTCGGCGAGTTTCGCCGTGGCGGTTTGGCGGAGGGCGGCATTCTGTTTGCGATCGCAGATCTCGATCGTGGTGCGGAGATCGGCTGTTGCCGCTTCCCGATTATCGCGTGCTAACCGTGCGAGGGCGCGGAAGTAATAGGCGTGTTCGTCATTGGATTGCAGGCTGCCAGATCCGGGAGTTTCGCGGGCGAGTGCTTCGCTGTAGTCGCGACTGGCTCCAAACTCGTCACCCAAAGCTGCCAGCGTCACGCTCCGCGCATAGTAGGTAGCGATTTCAGGGCGTTGAGTGAGGGATTTGGACAAACTTGCCAAGGCAGATGGATAAAGAGCAGATGTGGCTTGGCTGACGCCGAGGTTGTAATAATCGCTCGCACTGGGCGCAGTTTGGGTACAACGGGTAAAGTCAGCGATCGCGCCATCATTATCGCCACTGTAAGAGCGGGCTACAGCTCTAGCAGCATACACCCATTTCATGTCAGCATTTAATGCGTTCGCGGAGCGTTCCTGTAAGGAAATCGCCCGATCGAAATCCGCTAATGCTTCGGTCATCCGATTCTCCTCCAGAGAGGCTCCGCCAACGAGTTGCGTATAGCTCATTGCTCTACCAGCATAGGCTTCAGCCAACAACGGATCGAGAGAAATTGCCAGTGTAAAATCGACGATCGCACCTGATTGGTCGCGAGCGTAGTGCCGCATGAAACCGCGCCCGGAGAAAAGTCTGGCATCCGTCGGGGTCGCCAAGATTGCTTGGTTGTAAGCGGACAGGCTGCCCAGCGAACGCTCTTTAACCGCTGTTTTAGGTTTACTCACCCCAGCGGTATCACCGCAGAGGTATTCGGTAAAATCGTCGCAGATCTGGTTGAGATCGTTAGAAAGAGATCGAACTATTTCGTCAAACAAGTGCATCGCGTTCTTCAAGTACAGAGATTTGATAATGTTGTCGCCGATGCACCCCAATCGCAGCTAAGACCGAGCGGAGTTCATGGAGATCTCGATTTTCGTCATGCTGATTTATCCTTCTAAGTCATTGTAATCCCAATTTCTCGATCGATCGCCAAATTGCTCACATCAAGCCCGATCGCTATTTTGCCTGCCGCTAATCTCGACTCGAATTTAGCCCTTCCATCACCCATGTTACATACGTCCCGATCGGACTCCAGAG
>NZ_JANMZA010000032.1:0-24636 GCF_031382685.1 Chamaesiphon sp. OTE_8_metabat_110
GCAACGAGCGCACGCTCGTTGCCACATTTTTGGATTTATACTTGACAAAGTTCATCTCGTTCCGTACCTAACCGTGACTAAAGATAGATGAGCTGAGGTGAAAAACAGTACCTTAGCCCGATGATTATTAATGGCGATCGATCTAAGATCGAAATGATATTTCTAGTATCTATCGTTATATTCGGATGTAATCATGCCAAAACTTACAGCATTGGCGATCGCCCTATTAACCGTAATGTCGATCGCGCCCAAATCTCACGCGATGAGTACAACCGATAGTGCTGTCTCTGCTAGACAGCCAGCCGGAGATCTGCACGCACAACTAATTATCAAGATTGGCGGCAACGATCGCTCGTACCGCGATGACGATCGTTACCGCCAGATCGAGCGGGAACGAGAAGCAGAGCTTCGTCGCCGGGAATACTATTCCCAACGCCGTCAAGAGCGCAAGCGCTACTATCAAGAGCGTTATCACAACGATCGACGTTATGATGACCGTCGCTATGACGATCTTCGTTATGACGACCGTCGCGAATATCGCCACTAGTGCTAAATTAGCCCCGATCGTTGACACCGATCTCGACTCAGAGTGCAATCTATCTATTTCTACCAGTAGATCGGGGTGGCGGATTATTCATCATTGGGCATTGCTGAATTGGGGTATGAAAAGTTTTGAGGCTTTAGGCTTGAGGCTTTGGGGAGTTAGCCATTTCGATCGGTGGGAAACCATACATCATTTCAGCAACACCCATCATCGATTAAGTTACCAGCAAAAGGAGGCAATCTATTTTAGATTGCCTCCTTTATAGTACGATTTATAGAAGTCGATCGGTCTTAAGTACATTTAAAAGTAGCGTTCTATCGAGATCGTCAAAGGATGTGTAACTTATAGTATTTAGTAATCTCCCAAATATTATGGCTGCTGAAGTAATCTGTGTCGGTACCGAATTATTACTCGGTGATATTCTCAATAGTAATTCTCAGTACCTAGCGCAGGAATTAGCCGCATTAGGAGTACCGCATTTTTATCAAACTGTCGTGGGTGATAATGTCGATCGAGTCCATCAGGCGATCGAGATTGCGGCGGCTCGATCGAGTATCTTGATATTTACAGGTGGCTTGGGGCCGACGCCGGATGACTTGACTACAGAAGCGATCGCGGATTATTTTAAGACACCGTTGGTCGAACATCCGGAAACGATCGCCGATATCGAGTTCAAGTTTGCTAGCATCGGGCGCAAGATGACTCCGAGCAACCGGAAACAAGCGCTACAACCCGCAGGCGCAGCGATATTACCCAATCCCTCCGGTACCGCACCAGGGATGATTTGGCAACCACGGGCGGGATTGACGATCTTGACTTTTCCGGGCGTACCGCGTGAGATGCACCGGATGTGGCGGGATACAGCCGTTCCGTTTTTAAAAACCCAAGGTTACGGGCAAGATCGGATTTATAGTCGCAGTCTGCGGTTTTTTGGGATTCCCGAAGCCGCTCTAGCCGAAAAGGTCAACCATTTATTCAATTCACCGAATCCCACTGTAGCTCCCTATGCTGGGAAAGGACAGGTCAGATTGCGGATATCGGCTCGGGCTACTAGTGAAGCCGCCGCAGCACAATTAATCGCCCCAATTGCTGCGGAGATCCAGCAGATTGCTGGTGATGATTATTATGGTAGCGATGAGGATACCTTAGCCAGCGTAGTAGGGGAAAGATTAAGGGCTAAAGGACAAACTTTAGCAGTGGCTGAGTCTTGCACTGGCGGTGGTTTGGGGCAAATGTTGACAGAGACGGCGGGGAGTTCGGACTATTTTATGGGCGGCATTATTTCCTATGCGAATCGGGTAAAAGTCGATTTATTAGGAGTAGATCCCGAGGTGCTAGCGACAGAGGGCGCGGTGAGCGAGATAGTTGCCCGTCAAATGGCAGCGGGAGTTAAAGCCAAATTAGGCACGGATTGGGGCGTGAGTATTACCGGGATTGCTGGTCCTGGTGGGGGTACGGACGCCAAGCCTGTGGGCTTAGTATATATCGGCATTGCGGCTCCCGATGGCAGTATAGAGGGAATTAAGTATCAATTGGGGAGCCAACGCGATCGTGAATTGATTCGGCAGATGTCGGCGGCTCAGAGCTTGAATTTATTGCGGCGGCGGGTTGGGGGATAGAGGGTAGAGGGTAGATGCAAGAAGTTTAATATACAGATCGGAACTCTATCTATTTTCAGCAGTCCTAGTTAATAGAGGTCGCGAGCGACTTACACTGAATTGACGAAAATATTTACTTCCCCGAACCAACAGATGCAGAAACCATTTCAACACCTACTCGTAGTTAGTTTGCTTTTGGGTACCCTAATTTTGGGTAGTTGTGAAAATCCCAATCGCCAACAAGCGGCAACTCCGCCTAGTCCCTCATCGCCAACTACTAGCCCCGATGCGACTACGAACCAGTTCCCTGGATTGCCCAGACTAAACGGTAAAGCGACAGTAGTGATGACTGTCAAAGGTAATAAACAAATCACGATCGAGTTAGACGGTAATAACGCCCCGATTAGTGCGGGTAACTTTGTCGATTTAGTTCAGAAAGGCTTTTATAACGGACTGACGTTTCACCGCGTAATTCGCAAACCACAACCTTTTGTCGTGCAAGGTGGCGATCCTAAAGGTAATGGTAGTGGCGGTTATATTCCTACTGGTACGAGTTCCGAACGGCAGATTCCCCTAGAAATTAAACCCAAAGGTGCTAGCGTCCCACTGTATAATAAAACCAAGCAAGATGCGCCACAACTCCAATCTCCCGAACTTCAACATACCCGAGGTGCGATCGCGATGGCAAGATCCCAGTCGCCTGATTCGGCATCTTCCCAGTTTTATTTCACCCTAGCCGATATTGGCTTCCTCGATGGTGACTATGCTGTTTTTGGGAAAATTACTCAGGGCTTAGAAATTATTGATACGATCGAACAAGGCGATAAAATTACGTCAGCAAAAGTAACTAGAGGCATTGAGAATCTCAAGAAATAAGTCGATCGGCTCAAGTTGCAATTTACGACTAAATAAAGCACGCGGTATTGATTAAAATGAGGGTAAGGGGCGAATCGATTAGCTCCTTGCCCTCATTTTTAAGGTGTCTAACTCACCAAGGTTGCTGGTGCAGACAGATGCAAATTGTAATTACTGGAATTGGCTTTAGATCGGCACTTGGCGATCTAGCGCGGACGTGGCAAGCTGTAAATAATGGCTGCTCGGCGATCGAATTACGGCAACCTTTTGAGAATTTTCCACCATTGCCGTTAGCTTTGATAAATCCCCAAGCGCCGCACGATTTGTTGGCACTCGCACGGCTGGTGGTGGCAGAAGCTGTTATGGATGCGGATTTAAGTTTACCACTGCTAGATTGTGGCGTCGCGATCGGTTCGAGTCGGAGTTATCAAGGTGAATGGGAAAAAGCACTCGCCAATCCCCCCCAGCGCGATCTTACTAACTGGTTGAATATCTTACCTCACAGTCTGGCGATCGAGACTGCCAGAGCGATCGGCTCTCGATCGGCTGTATTAGCCCCGATGGCGGCTTGTGCGACGGGAATATGGTCGATCGCGCAAGCCGTGAATTTGATGCGCTCTGGAGCCTGCGAGCGGGCGATCGCAGGTGCTGTCGAAGCGCCAGTTACGCCACTAACGATCGCGGGTTTTACCCAGATGGGTGCGTTGGCGACAACAGGCTGTTATCCATTCGATCTGCGCCGAGAGGGGTTAGTTTTAGGTGAAGCCGGGGCAGTATTTATCCTAGAGACAGCGGACTTAGCACGCGCTCGCGGTGCGAAGATTTATGGGGAAGTATTGGGATTTGGCTTGACGAATGATGCTTACCACATGTGCGCGATGGACGAGTCGGGAACGGCTGGTGTGAATGCTATTTATCAATGTCTCGATCGATCCAAACTCGCTCCCACAGATATCGATTATATCCACGCCCACGGTACGAGTACGCCCCTAAACGATCGCCGCGAAAGCCAATTAATCCAACAAATTTTCCCTGATGGCGTAGCGGTAAGTTCCACCAAAGGAGCGACGGGACATACATTAGGCGCATCCGGCGCGGTGGGGGTAGCACTGTGTTTAAGAGCGATCGCGACTCAAACTTTACCGCCATGTGTGGGTCTAAAAAATCCTGAATTCGATCTCAATTTAGTGACAATTTCACGTCAGACAGAGGTCAATAATTTGCTATGCCTAAGTTTTGGATTTGGCGGACAAAATGCGGCGATCTCCCTCAAAAAATGGCAACCTACTTAACCAGCAAATCTGACACCATTGGAAAGCTGTCAAAGTTACGATGTACCCAATCCATGCCCACTTCATTATTCAACTTAATCTTCTGTGGGGCACCAGGATAAATTTTTGACAAAATAGCTGCATCCTGTTCGATGACAACCCGAATGATATCTAAAAACTGCTGCTTCATCAATCTAAAAATTGGACTCTTCAGTTGAGCGAATAGCAGCACATAAGTGCGAGTGTGGTGTAGAGATTCTGGTACAAAGAAATGACATTGCGCTATTTTCCCCGCTGGTAGATCGCCGTGGAAAATAACTAAATGCGGAAAATAATTCTCCAGATGTGCCGACAGCACCTTGGGAATCGTCAATAAAGCTGGGTTCTTGAGTCTTTCCCGCAAGCTACTTGGCGCGGTAGGCATATTGTAATAGGCATCAGAATGATGTCCATCATCAATAAATCGATCGAACTGTACCTCAGTGATTTTAAACATCTCTCGATGAGTACCGTTTTGATGATTATAATCGTGCATATTCAACAGCATCGATCGCAGATCGGTTTCGACGCTACAATCGCCTGTCTGACCGACAAATTTATAATTAGCCGCAATTTCATTCAGAATATTGGGAATCGGTATTTTGGGTTCGTGTCCACCATACGACCAGATAAAATCACCCTGAATAATTAATTCTAGCTGGGCTAATTGCGGTAGCGTTTGCTTATTTGAACCGGGCAAAACCGTACAGCCTGCGCCATCAAATTCCAGCGCGTGAAAGGGACAAACTATGCGACTCGTACCATCTGGTTTCACCTCACACCAACCTTCAGATAGCATCGCGCCCATGTGGGGGCAGGTATTTTCGAGGGCATTAATATTTCCGCCCGCATCTTTCCAGAGCACGTAATCATTACCATAGAGCGATACCTTAAAGGGTTTGTTGACTGCTAGCATGGATTTGTGAGCTAGAAGCCAGGGTGCGCCTTGGAGCATATTCATGAGCGAATGGTTGAATAAGTCGATACGGCAATTTTATGAATAAATCCTCACAAATGTCCAGTGCTAATTCCTTGCGGCGTCAACCGAAGCAGCAACGCGGACAGCAACGGGTCGCCAAAATTTTGACAGCAGCAGCAGAAGTCTTTGCCCAGGTGGGTTATGTCGCTGCCACAACGCAACAAATAGCCGATCGAGCCAATACCGCAGTCGGCTCGATTTATCAGTTCTTCCCTGACAAATTAGCGATTTTCCATGCCCTCGAAGCCGAACACATGCAGCAAGTCGCGATCGTTAATGCTCGGTTAGTTACCAAAGATCTGCGTCGTCCCCTCGTCCAAACGATCGGGGATATCGTCGATGCTCATGCCCAGTATTTCGAGCATCCGATCCCTAGAATCGTCTATCTACAGTACTTTCTCAACCAAATTCCCGGACTGTTTATTTTATTTGACGATAATTTCGATCGGATGGTGATAAATCAGTTTGCCGATCTGTGCCAACAGCGCAACCCCAATCTCGATCGCGACAAAAGCGAACTAATCGCCGAAGTCTTCCATCGCACGTACAATGGCTTGTTTCTAGTCGCGCTCAAAGCCGATTCCGAACATCGCCAGAAGCTATATACAGAGCTAAAAGATTTGCTTTGTGCTTATCTCAACCCCTACATCGGTGACGATCTGCTAATCTTGCACAGTAAAGTAATGAAATGTGTTGAATGTGGCAGCGATCGAGTCGCAAAAAACGGACATCGCCACAACAAGCAACGCTACATCTGCGGGGCTTGCGGTCGGCAATTTGCAGATGAATACAGCGTGCGTGGCTATCCTCCACAAGTTAAGCAACAATGTCTCGATTTACATCATCAAGGTATGAGCTTCCGCGAGATCGAACGCCAAACGGGAGTATCTCATAATACGGCGATTAATTGGGTACGACAGTCTCATGCTGATGTCGATAGTGAAGCATAAGTTTCCGCGAGATCGAGATTAATCTATTCTTCCTATTCTGCATCGATACTTACTCGACTCTATTTTACTGCTACTAGGTTGATATCGAATGAGGGATCGATCGAGAACTTTCCCTTCAAAGCTGCCATGATGCGATCGACAAATTATGCACACTGCTAATAATCGACTTAGCACGTATACGTGTATGTGTTAACATAGGCGGATATATCGAGTGACAATCGCCATGCAACAGAAAATGACCATCACGATCGATCGAGAGGTTTATGATGCTCTCTATCGGGTTGTCGGCAAAGGAAATATTAGTAAATTCATCGAAAATTTAGCTCGTCCCCACGTCATGAAAGAAGATCTGACATCTGCTTATCAGGCAATGGCAGCAGATACCGAGCGGGAGCGCGAAGCATTGGAATGGAGCAATGGGCTAATTGGGATCGTAAGTGATGCTCAGAGGTGAAGTCTGGTGGGTAGATTTTGACCCCTCTGTTGGTGGAGAAATTCGGAAAACTCGACCTGCGGTTATTATTAGCAATGATGCTGCTAATGCCTCACTAAATCGCGTTCAAGTGGTGCCACTGACAAGCAACACTGGTCGATTATATCCTAGTGAAGCCATCGTCACGATCGATGGCAAAGAAAGTAAGGCAATGGCAGACCAATTGACAACGGCATCTAAGGATCGACTGGTAAATAAACTCGGTACGATCTCAGTAGATGACATGAAATCAATCGAGCGTATAGTTAAAATTCAACTTGGTATGCAACTCTAAGTAATTAATCGTACTAGAAACTACACTCGATCGAGTCGATCGGAATGTAAAGGTAAGACTCGTCTAATTTTTGCATCAATGTCGCTAAAACCGTAGCTGACCGTTAGAAATTTAGATTGAATAATACAGGGGAAAAGATTTAGCTTCCTTGGGCTTAACATACACAGTTTGCTGAGGCTCCAAGTGTAACTCGTCGAAGCGATCGCGAGTTAGATGTGCGGAAATAACTTGCCCGTCAGCTAAAGTTAATTCGGCTTGAATTTCCCAGCCGAGATGGATAATTCGCGTCAGCGTAGCTTTAACCGTCGTCTCATCGGGTTCGGTTGCGATCGCGACATCTTGAGGACGGAGATATACTTGAGGATGATTGGCTTCAAAGCCGTTATTTTGGAAGATATCGGCACTGCTAGGTAACACGTTCACGGGGCCGATAAAGCTCATTACAAATGCACTCGCAGGTCGGTCATAAATCTCCGCTGCTGTCCCGACTTGCTCGATTTGACCTTTATTCATCACCACGATTTTATCGGCTACTTCCATCGCCTCCTCCTGGTCGTGAGTGACAAATACCGTCGTCACATGTACCTCGTCGTGGAGACGGCGCAACCAGGCGCGTAAATCCTTTCTCACCTTGGCATCCAACGCTCCAAAAGGTTCATCTAATAATAATACCTTCGGTTCGACAGCCAGCGATCGCGCCAAAGCCACCCGCTGCCGCTGTCCGCCGGATAACTGGGAGGGATAGCGATCTCCCAAACCTGCAAGCTGCACTAGATCTAGCAACTCATCGGCTCTAGCTTTAATCTTCGCCGCACTCGCCTTGCGAATCTTTAAACCAAAGCCGATATTTTCGCGAATTGTCATGTGCTTGAACAGCGCATAGTGCTGAAACACAAACCCGATATTTCGCTCCTGGACGCTCTGATAAGTCGCATCGGTACCCGTAAGCCAAATTTTGCCATTATCAGGGGTTTCTAGCCCTGCAATCAGCCGCAGGAGTGTCGATTTGCCCGAGCCTGATGGCCCCAGCAACGCCACTAGCGCACCCGATTCGATCTCTAGGTCAACATTCTCGACTGCCTGAAAGCTGCCAAATTGTTTCGAGACATTTTTTACTGATATACCCATTTATTTAAGATACTCGATCGCTAGAATATTTAATTAAACCTATACTTAACAATTGAATTTATTTTATACCTAATTTAAAAATCCGCTTACTTAGCATCGAATTATTAATTTAGACAACATATACCCTCCCACAATTATAAGCTACTACGACAGATCGAGCGGAAAACCGTGATATCTTAAAGATAATACCCGATCGAACTACTTGTGGAACTATCTTCTCGACTAGAATACGCTTTAGTTGCCCTGCTCGAAATTGCCGATCGTCAGGCGCAAGGCAAGCCGCTCAAAGTCAACGAGATTGCGGCTAGTCAAGCATTGCCAGAGCGATATCTCGACCAGATTTTTACATTGCTCAAACGCCAAGGCATTATCTCCAGTCAGCGCGGGATGAAAGGTGGCTATCTCCTTGCCAAGGAACTCTGGCAGATTACATTGTTAGACGTGGTAGTTGCGATCGAAGGTAGTGGCAATCGTAAAAAAGTCGATCCCGCAACCCCCAGCACCCCAGAAAAAACCGTTATCGTGCAAACGTTCGCCGAAATCAAAGATTCTGTAAATGACATCTTAGTTAATTACACTCTTCAAGATTTAGCGAAAACATTGGAAACTCAGCGTCAAAGCAGTCCAATGTATTATATTTAGGGAATAGGGGATAGGATAGTAGAGGGTAGATCTGTAGATAGTAGTAGTAGGGTGGGCACTGCCCACCATCTAGAAATTATGCTTAATTCCTTCAATTAAGATTTGTCTTTAATTCGCGTTTTACTTTCTAAAACTTCCTTAATAACCAACGTAACTGCGGCGAGTAACGCCAGTAGAACTGCGGCGGAAAAAGCAGCTTCGGTTTCATATTGCTTATAAACTTCTTCGACAAACAACGGCAAACTTTGAGTCGTATTAGCCACATTTCCCGACACCACCGAAACCGCACCAAACTCGCCCATCGCACGAGCATTTGTCAGCAACACGCCATACATCAACCCCCAGCGAATATTCGGGATAGTTACCCGCCAAAATATTTGCCAGTCGCTAGCACCGAGAGTTCTGGCGGCTTCCTCTTGGTCTACACCAGCCTCTTCCAAGACAGGAATTACCTCTCTGACGACAAAAGGCATACTCACAAAAGCAGTCGCTAGAGCCATCCCTGGAAAGGCAAACACGATATCGATGCCGCGATCTTGGAGCCAGCCACCAAACCAACCTTGACGCCCGTAGAGCAACATAATCATCAAGCCTGCAACTACTGGCGAAATCGATAAGGGCAGGTCGATAATACTTAATAATAACGTGCGCCCTGGAAATTGATGCCGCGCGATCGACCAAGCCGCACACAGTCCAAATATGGTATTAATCGGGACGGTAATCAGCGCTAAAGAGACAGTAATCCTGACCGCATTGAGAAAGTCTGGACGTGTTAAATTAGCTAAAAATGGTTCTAATCCTTTATGAAATGCCTGGTAGAAAACATTAATCGCTGGAATATAAATAACCACACTAATGTAACCGATCGCGAGTCCAATTAAGACGATCGGTACCCAATTAGTTGCTTTCTGTGCTGGCCCTTGTCGGACTAAAGTATTAGGAATATCGCTAGTCTTCATAACGCTGACCCCAAGCTTGTAAAATATTGATGGCAAGTAATAATACCAGGGAAATCAATAATAAAACTACGCCAATTGTCGTCGCACCAGCATAGTCATATTGCTCCAATCTTTGAAAGATCAGTACTGGGGCAATTAGATCTTTAAAGGGTGTATTAGAAGCGATAATTACCGTCGAGCCATATTCACCAACCGCACGGGAAAACCCCAACGCCATCCCCGTCAAAATCGATGGTAATAACGGCGGGAAAATTACTTGGCGAAATGTTTGCCAATCCGACGCACCCAAACACCACGCCGCTTCTTCGATATCGCGTTCTAGCTCGATCAAGACAGGTTGCACGGTACGGACGATAAATGGTAAAGAGATGAATAACATTGCGATCCCGACTCCCAACCGCGTGAAGGCGATTTTGATGCCAAATGGCGCGAAGATACCGCCAATCCAGCCATTTTCGCTGTAGACTGTGGCTAGAGTTAGTCCAGCGACTGAAGTTGGTAATGCAAATGGGAGATCGATCGAGGCGTCGATGATCCGTTTGCCAGGAAAATCATACCGTACTAAGACCCACGCGATCGCGGTGCCAAATAACCCATTAATCAGGGTGGCAATCAGTGAGGTGGTAAAGGTGACATCATAGGTAGATATTGCTTCGGGGCTGCTAGCTACTGCCCAAAATTTAGCCCAGCCGCCACTTCCCGCCTTGGCAAACATTGCCGCCAGTGGCAATAAGAGCATCGCGCTCAGATAAAACCAGGTAATCCGCCAAGTCCATGATAAGTGTCTGATGCGATCGAACCACTGTCGCCAAGTTGATTTTGGTTTGACGAGACTGGCGGTAATAATATTACTCATGGAGATATTCTGCTGAAGGTAACAAGTCTTTCTAAATTAACGCGCTCAGATCGTCGCACCTATTTGGCTCTGTACAACTACTGTAGGGTGTGTTACCGCGTCAGCGTAACGCACCATTGACGATCGTAAATTAGTTATTTCTTGCCAGCTTGAATTTTATCGTAAACACCGCCATCCTCGAAGAATTTCTGCTGAAAACTGTCCCAACCGCCATATTCGGCGATTGTTCCGAGGGTTTTGATTTTGGGGAAGCGGGGATCTGGTGCGGCTGTGGAAGCCGGACGATAGCCCAGCTTCACAAATTCAGCTTGAGATTCTGGCGAGAACAGATACTTGACAAAAGCTTCGACGACTTCGCGATTGCCATGTTTATCGACATTCTTATCGACAATCGCGACAGGAGTATCGATCGATACATTCACATCCGGCACGACATAATCGAGGGATTGCCCTCTTTCTTTGGCAAAAATTGTCTCATTTTCATAGTTGAGGAGCGCATCGCCTTGTCCCTGCTTGGCAAAAGCATCGGTAGCTTCCCGAGCATCCTTCGGCTGCACGACCACATTTTTAAACGCATTGGTGACAAATTCGGTGGTTTTGGCTTCATTCCCCCCGGCTTTGGTAGCACTATTCCATAAAGCGAGGAAATTCCAGCGTGCGCCGCCGGAGGTTTTAGGGTTAGCTGTTACCCATTTGACATCGGGACGCGCCAGATCGTTAAAGGATTTAATTTGTTTGGGATTGCCGGGGCGGGTGACGATCGCGACGACCGAACGCGCGACAATACCATTGTTTGGTAATTTTTTTGCCCAATCTGGCGAGACGAGGGAGGCTTGCGCCAATTTATTGACATCGCTACCCAAGGCTAGATGCACCACATCCGCAGGTAAACCGTCAATGACTGCGCGGGTTTGAGAACCAGAACCGCCGTAAGTCTGCTTGAAAGTAACTTTTTGGTTTTGTTCTTGTTGCCACTTGGTTGTGAATTTTTGAATGATGGCATCATGAGCCGCTTTGGGTACGGCATAGCCAACAAGAGTGATGGTAACGTCCTGTTTCGATCCTGCCTGAGAATTGCTGGTTGACGGGGCATCACTCTTACCGCAAGCACCCATCGATAGGCTCAAACCCGCGCCAATGAACAATCCTACAATCGATCTTGTCACCTGCTGGCTGACGGTCATGACGTTGCCTCTAATAAATCTACTGTATTTAGATCGGAATATAGTTCAAATCTCTGGCTCATTCTAACAATATCCCTACATTAGGTCAATAGCAGGTAATTTTGCTAATAGCTATAGATTGCTGACTTGGAGACGATCGGCTTACATATTGCATACAAAATTGTAATGATTAAGAACGTTAATAAAATGACTAATAATGGGAATTTACCAATTAATTCCCCTGGTAAAATTGTTAAAAACTGTTTTGGTTGAGTAACTAAACTCCAGCTATTAAATCGGATAAATCTACCGATATAAATGCCGATCGCACAGAGGAAGTGTAAGCTAAACTCAATAATATTGGTATATCGATCGAGCTGATATTTGTGTAAATATCGATTGACGTTGGCTAGTGAAAATATATAAGAAAGCCATCCCAGTCCGATAAAAATAATATAGATAGGAACGATAATTAGCGTGATAGTCCACACCGAAGTTAACGTCCGCACCGCTTCATAAAAATGAATGATGTCCGTAAGAATATACGGTGCATTTGGTAGAATAGCTAAAAATAGAAACAATCCCACCCACCAAAAAATCGAACGGTGGTGCTGCGGTGTCTCCCTGAGTACATAAGCATCTCGATCGATCTGAAAGCGGCGTTCGACGATCGCCAAAATAATAATCAGACCGATCGCGATCGCTAGAAAAATTATTCTGACACCCCATAAAGACAGCAATATCCGCTGGAGTGCTTCGAGTAAATCGCCATTGTTGTATTTCTTGATACCGACAATAAAGCTTGCGCCGAGTAAGATATAAATACTCCAGCAAAACGCTCGCGATCGAGGCCGATCGAATAGAAAAAAACTGAGAGTTAATGGAACGAGCGCCAGAAAACTATTCCAAGCAATCCGACCGATATCTTCGGCAATAACTTGAATGGTTGGCTCGATCGAGAGCGGAATTTGTAATAAAGTCATGCTATCCGAACCGGATCTGATTAATCGGTAATTCGCGGTCTAAAATTCCATACAAGCTACAGCCTAACATTTAAAATCTCATCCCTAACCCAGCGGTTAGAAGTCGCAGGCAAAAAGTAGGTAGCAACTTGGGCTGCCCAAAGTCTATCCACACCGCTGACTTTTCAGTCGAGCGGGGATGCCTATAATCGCCTGTTCGTAAAGTCGGTCAAACTCGCGATCGAAATGTGCAGCGACGGTAGGATTGTCCTGAATGACTAAAAGTGTCTCATCATTACGATAATTGGCAGCATTCGACCAATTATGCGAACCAGTAATCACGGTGCGCCGATCGATTATCGCAAACTTATGATGGAGGAGGTCGCCAGTGGGTAAAGTCGGTACTCCAATTGTCTCTATAAGTGGTGAATTAGTTCCCACTGGACAACCAGTACTAGTAGCCACGCCCATCAGTGCCAAACCCGAACTATAATCCCGATAAGCAAACTCCCGATCGATCGTCCCCCGCACCTTAACACCTTGCTGCGATCGAGCTTGTAAAATACTTGCTAACCCAGGTTCTGAAAACACAAATAGGGCAAAATCGACCTGCTGTTGGCTCGTACTTAGAAATTTCCCGATCGAACCATTGCTACTATCCTCCCAGGCTTGTTGCTGAGAAGTCGGCGAAAATTGCACCAGCACCCGCGTTTTACCGACAGATACCTCTAACGGTAGTCGCGCGGGTTTGCGTGCCTTAAATTGGCTAATTTGGTTGGGTGTGTTGCCATCGCCCCACATCAGCTCGAACTCATTTGTAAAGGCTGCGGCTAATTCGCGACTTTCGAGTTGGACGAGATTGTTTTGATTGCCCTCGCTCTCGGGATTACGAAAATCGCCATAGATATCACTCATCGTCCAATTTGCCGAAGTGACAATTACCTGACGTCCGTCTACTACCATAAATTTGTGGTGCATCAACCCGCTCCCCCGCGAACCATCCGCAGTATCATCGACGATTGGAATCTGGGCATTTTGGAGAATAATCAGCGCATCGCGTTGGTTAATCTCCGCAGGTGAGAACGTGCCATTGCCGTCGAGATCTGCTAATTTTTGAAATTCCTGATAGTGCTGGCGCTCCCGTGGCTGCAACCCTTCGATATCGGCACCAGTCAATTCGCTCAGCGGACGCCGATAATTGGATTCTAAAATTACGCGAACTTTAATCCCTGCCTGCGATTTAGCAGCTAGAGCCGTAGCGATATTCGGTAATTGCAACTGTTGGACGGCGACATCAATTTGGGTGGTAGCAGCGTCGATCGCATTTATTAACCTAGCGGCTAAATCCTGTCCCAGCCTGGTTTTGTGTCGGTAAGGTTCGGTAAACTCTACTGACCGATCGTGGTTAAAATAGATTTGAATTGATGGGTCTTGCGGTAGTGGCGGTAAAGTTGCCTGAATCTTGGATGGCGATCTGCCAAAGAACCAATATCCACAGAAAATAATAGTAACACCGATGCTCCCAAGAGCTAAACTAGATAACAGAGAGGAGTGTAATGTGCCGCAAACGCTGCTAAACCGTCGAAATTTCACAGGGAAACTCAAAAATTATGAATGATAAATGATGAATTAATAGCTCGATACTATTAATGCCGCAATTGTTTGATGTCATCTCAACTACGAGAATACCGAATTTATTGTATCATTTATTACTCAAATGTTGTCGAAAATCACTGCACGGCTGTCTATGCTCTAGAATTGCCAAATAAAGGTGTCGATCGTTAGCTTGGCTAATTGTCGATATTGAGGCTAATCTAGATTGTGACTGTCAATTGCGGCGATCTAGGCGAACAGCTATGAGAGAAGCGACGATAATGCTTGCCAGCAAGCACGATCTAACTTCGATTGACCGTACTAGCGCGGTAGGATCGACATGATTGTTTAAATTTCCATGCAGCTAACTTGTAACTGCTTACTTACCATTTTTACAAATTACCTTAGACATCGAGGGAGATATTATGAGCAGACGAAGAAAAATGTTTCAATGCGGTCATAAAGGCTATGGTCAGATTTGCCATCGTTGCCTACAAGAGGAGGTAGATGTCAATGAAAAGAAAGAAAAAAAACGGACTTGGCATGATAGTTTTGCCTTCGATCCGATCGATCTCAAAAGCTTACCATCACATGTGGTTTTAAAAGCTAGAAATATTATTGTCGGTCTTCAAGATCGCCGGAATTATCGGGAGTTTGGGGGCAAAAGGCTGCGCCACAACCGATTAGTAATTAGCATTCCCGTGACTCGAAATTATCGGATGTTGTGCTTTGAGCAAGATGGGGTGCTGCAACCCAAAGAAGTCTTATCCCATGAAGACTATAATATATGTAAGCCAGGTAGCTAGTAGAGATGCAGCTATGTGGATAGCAGCAGACACTCGAAATAATTGACGTCAAAATAATTAGCTATTCTAGTTTATGCAGATTTACCTAGATCACAGTGCGACTACTCCCACTCGTACCGAAGCGATCGCGGCGATGCACCGAGTCCTCACAGCCGAATGGGGCAACCCTTCGAGTATCCATCAGTGGGGCGAACGCTCGTCAACAGCAATCGAACAAGCGAGATTTCAAGTAGCAGCATTGCTAAACGCCAACCCCGATGCGATCGCGTTTACATCGGGGGGTACTGAAGCTAATAACCAGGCAATTATGGGGGTGACAAATCAATATTCAACCCCTCAACATGTCATTATTTCGAGTGTCGAGCATTCATCGATTAATGCCCCAGTAGAATGGTTAGCAACCCGAGGCTGGCAAGTCACCAAATTGCCCGTCGATCGATCGGGGCGAATCGATCCTCAAGATCTCGCCCGTGCCATTCGTCCGAATACCGTGCTGGTATCGGTTATCTCCGCCCAAAGTGAAGTCGGCACGATTCAACCGATCGCCCAACTAGCGGCGATCTGCCGTCAGCACCAAGTTTGTTTCCATACTGATGCCGTGCAAGCTGCTGGCAAAGTCCCGATCGACGTGCGGGCACTGGGGATCGATCTCCTCTCAATCTCCAGTCACAAGCTTTATGGCCCTCAAGGTGCGGGCGCACTCTATATTCGCCCAGGTTTAGAACTGATCCCCCTCCTCGCTGGCGGGGGACAGGAAATGGGCTGGCGATCTGGAACTCAAGCAGTACCCCAGATCGCTGGATTTGGCGTGGCGGCTGAGTTAGCAAGTGAAGAATTAGCGCTCGAAAATAGCAGGCTCATCGGCTTGCGCGATCGCTGCTTCGAGCTACTCGCCAATTGCCCGATCCTCGTCCCCACTGGGGATCGTTGGCAGCGCCTGCCCCATCACCTCAGCTTTTGTCTGCACATCCCCGATCGCGATACCTCAGCATCCGTTACGGGCAAAACGATCGTCCGCCACCTCAATCTCGCCGGGATCGGCATCAGCTCCGGGGCGGCTTGTGCCAGTGGGAAACTCACTCCCAGCCCGATTTTATTAGCGATGGGATACAGTCAAACCGAGGCAGTCAGCGGTATTCGCCTAACGCTCGGCAAGAGTACCACGGTCGCCGACATCGACTGGACAGCAATGGTACTCAAACAAATTCTCGATCGATTAGTACCACAATTAGTCTGTGCCTAATTTGGATTTAAAATGTCTCAAACCTATGTGGTGGGCAGTGCCCACCCTACTGGGACTTTTACCTTTTACCTTTTACCTTTTACCCAGTCCCCCAGTCTCCCCATCCCCCCATCTCCCGTCACTCCCACACCTGAAACCGATCGAGCCAACGTTGCAGGGCGCGTTTGATTTGTTCTTTGCGGCGCTCGAAGTTGGCGGCGAGGGTGATGATGAGGACTCCGGCGAGGAGTCCGATTGCCCATTTGGTGATGGGGTATTCGGTGATGAGGATGAGCAATTGATAGGTATTGGTAAGTAGGAAGGCGATCGTGCCGACGTAGAGCCATGCGCGGACTCTGACGAGGATACCGATACTGGCGATCGCGAGTCCGATACCGATGGGGAGCCAGGGTTGGTGCCAGAGTAAGGCGGTGACGGCGATGATGCTGCTGCCGAGGATGCGTCCGTAGTGGCGATTTTGCTTGGAGGTTTGCCAGTAAGGATCCCATTGGACTGCGGCTAAAATCGACAAACCGATCGCGGTGGCGTACCAGAGGGGACTGGTGAGGTTGTAGGCAAATAACAGCCGAAACGCTGCCCAGTTGAGGAAGATCGCGCTCAGGTAAGCCCACCCAAATTGCCGTTGGCGGCGGGCTACTCCGGCATAAAAGACCGCCAGAACGGCAAGGTTGAGCAGGGAAATCCGATTCTCCACAGGAGAGGCTACGCCAACGAACTCGAAGATGACTCGCGATAGTGGTAAGAGAAGGGCGATGAGCCGCCAGGGTCGATCGCGCCAGCCCCATTGTCGCCAGGGGGCTAGTAGGATGAGGAGTCCGAGCAGACAGGAGATTAAAATTAGACCCTCATCGAGGATGCCGAGGCGTTGGAAGATCGATCGGGCGTAGATGCCGACGCCCATTAGTTCTGCCAAACCGAGGTAAATCCACCAGTCAGCCCGATCGCGGTGGGATATTCCTTCATGTTGAGTGGCGCGTGCCTGAATTAAGGCATAGCCGCCGAGGAGGATACTAATGCCCAGATGGACGAGGGTGAGTTTGGGGGGGACGGAATCGGTGGGAATGCTGGCTGCGGCGACTTTCCAGGCACTAGCTACCGCCCAGTGGAGGTGCGCGAAGTTTCTCAAGCCAGCGAGGGTAAAGTTGCCCCACCGCTCGGGATCTTGGCGCGATCGCCACCACACGCTCAGCCGATAGCCCAGTGCGAGGATGGCGGTGACTAGACCATAAATAGTAAAGGCATCGGCAATATTCCCACCGGGCGGAGTTTGGAGGAGGTAATGGGTGACTAGCTCGTAGCAACCGCCTGTGACTAGCAGCAATCCGCCATAACCGACGATCGGGCTGAGTCGGCGACTGACTAAAACAGCTACAATCCCGACGGAAATCGTTAGTAATCCGGTATAAGTCTCGAAAAATGGCAGTCGCAGTAATAAGCCCCAACTGGCTAATAGTAAGGGCGCGAGTTGGAATTCTGGTTCTGGCTGGTGGCGGGTTCGCAGCCATAATGGCAAGGCGAGGAGAATATTGACTGTTGCTAGCACCAGGGTGTCGCCACCGAGAAGATGGACGAGGGCGGATAGGGCGATTTCACTCGTCCAGATCGTACTCCAAAACCAGACAGCGGCGGGAATTGTGGATTGCCACCGTTGGCGAAATTGGATGGCAGCAATGAGGATGCCAGCGGCTAAAAATGTGGTGGCATGAATATTGTCGAACACCTGCCCAGATCTAGTCACAGTGCCACTCTGAAGACCGAACAACCCTGGTGAATTGCTGAAAACTTCAATTATCTCGGCAAACCAATTGAGATCGGTGCGGAGATAGTTTAATGATCCTGTCGCCAATCCGAGTCCCGCGATCGCGATCGCCCACCGATCGGCGGCTACTGCGTAGATGCGGGGTAGTTTCCGACTTACCACCCACAATCCCCCACAAGCGATCGCGCCAATTACCAGCCAGTAATGAGTAGGGAAGCTGAACGCCACCAGCAAATTCACGCCCAATCCTATCCCAAAGCCGATTTGAATCGCGGCGGGGAGAATTTGTTTGAGTCGTTGGACGAGGGGGAACATCACGCCGATAGCGATCGCTAGCAGGATCGACCGCCATTGCGGTCGATCGACAGTGAGTAATAAGCTACCTCCCAATCCGGCGATCGCGTACCACGCTGACTGGGTTTGGGTCGCTAGTTGCCAGGGCTGGAGCGGTGGTTTGCGGGTAGCAACATAGGTAAAGGCGATCGGGACGAGCGACCACCAGATCGGCCAGATCGTTTGCTGGGCGGGGAAAGTAGCTAAAGTTAGGTAGCACGCGCCAGTGGCGATCGTTAAGCCGCCGCCGATCCGCCACGAGCTGCGGTACCAGCCATCTCTAGCTCTGGTGACGGGTTGGGTGGCTAGCCATAATTCAGTGACAGTGAGGATGCTCAGGACGATCGCCAGGACGGTAAAATCTAACACGTCGTCGTTATTGCGACTGGAAACCCCGACGAAATTACGGGCGATCGATCGACACCAGTCCCAGCGATTAGTGAGGGCGGCAAAAATGGTTGCCAAGCCGCAGAGGTGGGTGAAGTAAATATAACTGGTTCTAATTGGCAGATACCGCAGGGTGAGGTGTGCCAAAATCGCGGTGGATGCGACCAAATCGATGAGTAGGCTCAGGGGTGTGGTGAGATTAATCAGGGGCAAAATTGCTCCAGTCCACAAGATAAGAGCTTCACCCCTGCGGGATAAGGAATGCCATCCCTGTTGCCAAAACCAATCTGTCAGCCATACCCATAGCAACAAGTATGGGAAAATTAGCAGCGAACCAGCTAGGAGATAGTTTTGCCCGAACAGCAGTAGTAGGAACGGTAAAATCTTGGCAAGGATGGCACCTGTCGCCAGGGGTGTCCAGAGAAAATTACTAATGAGATAGGTTTGCAGTCCGACGAAAAAGAGGCTGACGACCGATTGCTGTTGCTGGTAGGCGCGTAGACGTTGCAAAATCCAGATTAATGCCAGAATACTGACGGCGACTGCTTGCCAGGAGCTGTTTTTAGGGATACTTATCAGGTCGCCGATTCCCAGCAACCAGCCTAATCCGAGCAAGCTGGCACCGATTTGTTGATACAGCCGTGCTAATTCGCCCAGTGCTGACTCAAATCGCAGCACTCGGAGTGAGTTGCCATCTACCTTGCGACTTTGCAGTCGCGTCAGTCGGTAGGATTTTTGTAGACCCCACTGGGTAAATAACCACCCGACAATCCCGATCGCCAATCCGAAGCTATAAATCGGCAAGTGTTCGACAAACAAACCGCGCAATAGCAGCATTCCTAGCCCATAAATTGCTAGAGAGCCACCTTCGATCTGGCGCAGTTTTTGTAGTAATATTACTACCCCGATCGCGCCGATATAAATCGCGATCGCCGACCACGACGGTATTTGCCAGCCTAAATGCAGACAGCTCAGCACCAGGTAGGTGGCTAGCAGCCAGCCAGAGTGCTGGAAATTAGCTTTATCTCGTTCTTTGCGATATCTCAAATACAAGATGCCTGCTAGCCCGCATCCCGCCAACAGCGCCGTGACTAATTCGAGCGGCTGCTGCCACAAGCCAAAAGAATCGATCGCCCAAAAGTTGACCGGAATCAACAGCAGGGTGACGATTTGCAAGGTGTTCGCCGTCAGCCGCAGCCCCTCCTGTCGCCTTGCCCAGGCACCCACGACCCAAAAACCGATCGTATACAGCCATAGCAAGCCATACTGTCCCCACGCGGGAAATAGCGACCATTGCGTTGCCGCCAGGACGCCAGATGATAACACAACCAAGAATACACCCAGAAATAGCAGCCAGCGCACGCTCAACTCGTCTTTGAGATGTTGCCACAGATACTGGACTCGCGAGGGGGCGCGGGGGGTCAGCGGTTCGACATTAGTGGCGGGAATGTAAGCTGGTAAATCGGCAACTGGTAGCGTTTCGCTCAGACACTCGCGGGCGAGCTGGAGGATTTGCGATCGATCGAGCAGTCTCGATCGCACCATGAAATCTAGTGTCGCTAAAAGTTCGGGGTCGTTGGGGTCGATGTGTAACTCCAACCAGATCGACTTGACAGATGGCTGCGGCATGATTTCTGCTAGGGGACTGCTTATTATCCTCTCTTAGGGTTCCCCATTTCGCTCTGCTATCTGTGACAGTTTCTAAATCGTGCTATGGGGTCGAAAACTTTTTGGGGAAATTTGCAATAACTTCCGGATGCCTAAGTGCGATCGATGTAATTAAAAGTACAGCCGATTCATAGACAGATCGGCTCATCGTTCGCACACCCCCGATTTCTATCATGTTGAAATATGTATTTGTCACGGCGGCAACCGCACTTGTCAATCTAGTTTTAGTAGCTAATACTAATGTTCAAACTGCGAATGCAGATGCAGACCTTGCACCAGCGATCGACTCGATCGCGGCTGACAAATTAATTACTAAAGATGATAAACCTGTCTCCTACAATGCAGTGCAACAAGCGGATATTAAAAGTATCCACAGAACATTAACCGAATTTTATCGCGGCTTGAACGAGCATAATGTGGATCGGATGGCGCGCGTCTCTGTCATGGCTTCAGACAGTGATAAAGAATACTTGCGCCGGACGTTTGCTCGTCTCAAATCTTCCGGTGTCGATATGAGTATTGAAGTTCAAAATATCGAATTGGTATCTCTCTCCGGAAATAATGCCCGAGTTGAAATCGCCCAGCTCATGAAAGCTAGAGGCGCACAACGAGCAATTAAATCTCAACAGTCAACTTCGATCGCATTGGTAAAATATCGCGGTCGCTGGAAAGTCAGTGATGGCGAGACGGTCATGCAATCACTCGATCGCGATCGTTAATCAGGCATTGAACCAGTCACAGCAAAATGGCGATCGCTAATGACTGATTTACATCAGTTTTTAAGGCTCAGCTTAGCATTCGCAATTCGCAATTCGCAATTCTCAATTCTCAATTCTCAATTAATTTAAATACCTAAATAAAATGAAACTATCGACTATGAACTGGTTGTCGAAAGCAATCGTGCTGCCGTTATTTACTACTGCCCTCCAGATTAGCCCTGTAGGTGCCCAACAGATCCAGCGTGCCCCCCGGATTTCCCTAGAAGCCTCAAGCGCCAGCACCCGAGAATTCTTACCATTACCCACCGATCTCAATCTACGCATCCCCGCCCCCGCCAGTACTATCATCCCCGAAAATCGCGAACCAAGCAATTCGATCGAGCCAATTTGGGCTAATCCCGATCGTCATCCACCCGCGAAAAGCATTACCAACCGGGCACCAACCACCAGATCGATCGTCAAAAAAAGCAGCATCTCAAGTCGAAATTCTAAAATCTCCCCATCAATAACTCCACAACAAGCTAACCAGCTTAAACCTAATCCTAAGCGTAAAAACTCAGCCACTAAAAATTTAGATCTTGAAACCCTGACGCTCAGTAACAGTAACTCTAAAAGTAAATATGCTCCCAAAACCAGAATTGCGGCAAGATCTAACCCTCCTTTTAGTGGCAATTATCTCCGATTAGTTAGAGATCCTGGCAAAGGTACCAACGATGTCGGCAATCCGATCTATACACTTGAAGCCTATGTTGGCGGTCAAAAATATCAAACGTTTGATGTCGTATCCGGCACCGCTAGAAGTCAAAATGCCGATCGCGATCGCGGCAATAATGCAGCACCTTTGCCAGATGGATTATATGCAGTTAGCAGTCAAATTATTCCTGGAGACACCTTAGAGGTTGGTAAAACTTTTATCGGGATTTTTCCACAGTTTGAAACCGGACGCAATTCGCTAGGTATTCATCTCGATCGCAGTTTTAATCAAACCAATGGCTACGATGGAACGGCTGGTTGTATCGGGATGACTACTCCTGCCGATCGCGATGCGATTAATGAGTTCGTGCTTAAATATCGCCCGCAAAAGCTCTCGGTGAACATTATTTCTGCCACGAACTAGCAATCGAATCTATCGATGCCTCACCGATCTAGTGTCGTTAATCGTCGGTAACAATCGGATTTAGTCATGCTAGAATATACAAATTATTTCTATTTGTATAAATTAATCTGCCACTATGGATCGATCCAAGATTGTTGCCGTCGTTACTGGCATCATTTCCTTAGTCCTCGCGATCGCCTACTTATTAGTCGTTCAATTTATTGATTTCCGGGGTGAGATGCTCCCCGCGCCGATCGTCGATACGATTTTACTCGGATTGATTATTTAAAATTCAGCCATAGAAAATCACGCGGTCGCGATTCATTCGCAATTCATTCGCTAGTTGTTAATTGTCCCTATTTGGATGGGATTAATTAGAGAATGAACGATCGTCCTCTAACTGTTGATTTTACCCAGCTCATCAGCGTCTCCTTGCTCCGGTTACGAATGAAATCGCCGTTTTTTGGTACGCTGGCAATGTTTGCGCGGTTTGTACCCAGCGATACTATTCCTACCGCCGCCACCGATGGGCGAGATATCTTTTTCAATCCCCAATTTCTCACATCCTTGCCCAAAGCACAGCAAGATGGAGTGCTATTGCACGAATTGATTCATGCGGCACTGTTACACCCGTTACGCCTCAAACAACGGGAACCACAGTTGTGGAATATTGCAGCAGATATTGTCGTCAATGGGATGATTTCGCAGCAGCATGGCGTCGAGTTACCGCCAGATGGATTGCGCGATGAAAAATTAGAACATCTGAGCGTCGAAGAAGTATATGAACTATTAAGAGACTCAGCACCAGATCGCCACCGATTGAACGATCCCGATCTACTCGCTCCCAAAGATCGCTACAAATTTGGCGAAGGCGATGCACCAACACAGCAACATCGGCGAGATCGCAGCCAGCAAGAATTACTAGCCGCTCACTGGCGAGACGCAATTCAACAAGCAAGTGCAATTTCGCGGACGACACAATGGGGTAAACTGCCGCTCGGAATCGAACGCGAGTTTGAAGCGATCGTCAGTCCCCAGTTAGACTGGAAGGCATACCTGTGGCGGTACTTAGTCCAAACTCCCAACGATTTTCAGAGTTTCGATCGCCGCTTTATCGGGCGGGGACTATATCTTGAAGCATTGCAGGGCGAGTCGGTGCGCGTCTATCTCGCGATCGATACCAGTGGCTCGGTGCATCAGCAGACGCTCGATCTATTTATGAGCGAAGTCACCGGGATTTTAGGTGCCTATCCGCATCTAGAATGCGATTTGTACTACGTTGATTGTGAAGCTGATGGCCCCCACTCGATCGCGCTCAATGACTCGTTACCACCCCCTCAAGGCGGCGGTGGCACCTCATTTGTGCCCTTCTTCGATCGAGTGCGCGAAACCTGGGACGGACATACTCAAGCGATCTGTATTTACCTCACCGATGGCTATGGTGAGTTTCCAATTGACGTACCAGTTTTACCGACCCTCTGGGTAGTTACCCCTGGGGGGCTAGATTTAGCCCGATTTCCATTTGGGGAAGCTGTCCGGTCGATCGATCGAATATGATGCCTCTACAAGTAATGCTTTGATGGCACTGGCTAGAATATTTACTAAACTAGCATTGTCTGAATATAAGAGACCGTAGGTTGGGTTGAGCCGCGAAACCCAACGCCCCCACTATTAACCCACTACTCTTTAGCTTCAAAACCTTTTTGAATCTCTGCGACTACTTCCGCCGCTTCCTCATCATCGATATCCATCACCGCTTGCAGTTCTTTGAGAAATACCTGAGCATCAGCCGGAATTTCGCCCGTATCTGGATTCATCTTGGCTAAAATCGCCGCTGCATAGGCATCCGGTACCAAGTCGTCGGGAATTGCTTCATCTGCTGCATTAAACAAGGCTCCCAGCCCTTGGTCGGCGACAATCGCCGTCAATCGATCGACCATCGATAGTAGATCTTCTTCAGAATACTCCACATACAAATCGAAATCTGCCAGAATATCCAAGAATAAATCTGGAGCCACTAATTCCTGGGGATTGTCTGCTAGAGCAGTAATCAGCACAATCGATGCCAAGCCTTCAGCTTCATTTAATGGCTCTTCGGTATACTCTTCAGCGTTGAAGATATTATCGTATTTTGGCATGTTCCTACTTTGTTCGATCGACTACCTCACGCCTAGTAATACCAGATGCCACGGGCAAATGGAAGGGATAGTGATGTTATGTAACAAAATTAGGGGGTAGAGGGTAGAGGGTAGAGGGTAGGGGGTAGGGGGTAGAAATCATTCTACGGACGCAAGCGTCCTAAGCTTTCTTATTTCTTAC
>NZ_JANMZA010000041.1:0-4995 GCF_031382685.1 Chamaesiphon sp. OTE_8_metabat_110
CTACCACCCGCAATGGCAATATGACCTGCGCTGGTATACTTTTCGGCAATCAGATGTTCGGCACAAGCCACAAAGTCCAGAAAGGTGTTCTTTTTTTGCAAGAACTTACCCGACTCATACCAGTGTCGCCCCAGCTCCGAACCACCGCGAATATGGGCGATCGCATAGACAAAGCCGCGATCGAGTAAACTGAGTCGATTGGTAGAAAAGCCTGGATCTAGGATGGCTCCATAGGAACCATAACCATAGAGATACAGCGGTGCGGTACCATCGCGCTTAAAATCTTGGCGATAAACGATCGAGATCGGCACTTCCACCCCATCATGAGAACATGCAAAAATGCGCTCTGAATGGTACTGGCTCGGATCGTAGCCGCCTGGAATCTCATTTTGCTTGAGCATCGTCTTCAATCGCGATTCGGCAGAGCCGACGCTTAGCGAGTATATGTCTCCGAGCCATCGGTATCTTCGGCATACGCCAGGAGTTGATGGTTGGGGCTGATGCTGAATGTGCCAAGCTGAAAATAAGGTTTCCCTTCGGCAAGTTGATTTTCATCCAAGATGATTTCTTCGGGACTATTGAGATCGCCTAGTTTGCGGCAGTGAATGGCGTATTGTTTACCCACCGCAACTCTGGAGTAATAGTAATAACCATCTTTTTTGACGGGGACACTGAGATCGTCTTCCTTGACTCGCGCTTTTAGCTCTTGAAATAAACTCTCCCGCAGTTCGGCGTGTGGCTGTAGTACTTGCTCTGTGTAGTCATTCTCGGCTTTGAGATACTCCATCACTTGCGGATTGTCTCGAACGCGCAAGCGCACCCCAAGGTGGTCGCGCAGCCAGAAATAGTCATCGACGATCGGATCTCCGTGAATCTCGATCTGGTGAGCTAGCTTGGCGGCGTGGGGCGGTTGCATAAGCAAGTGATAGATAGACAGCAGATCTAGACTATCGATCGATTTAACGGCGAAGTAAATTCACTTCCAATCCGGTTCGGTTCGCAAAAACTTGTCTCATCTTGGAGGCTGTAACTAGCTTAATACCTTTCTGACGGCAACGCTGTCACACTCCAAAATTATAGCTAGTGAAGCTAAGTTCTACATCAGAACATCCTCTAGAGAAACAACAATAGCTAGCATATCGATTGCGTGGATGTAATTATTACGATGATTGAAGATTTGGTTCCACTCGCGCTAGATAAAGAGATTGAATTGGTGCGTCATGCTTTACAGCGACACACCCCACCCTGCTAGCGCGCTCGGTTATCACTGTGACGAATGTGGTCGATCGCTACGAGTAAGGCATCGAGCATGACTTCATAACTGACAGCAGGATCGCGGTGCAGCGTCATTAATTCCGATTGCTCTCTAATAATAAAGCCATAAATCGCGGCATTTACCATTCGCATTACATCGACCAAGGCATCATCGCTCAATTCGTATAGTTGCAGCGATTTTCTGAGCGCATGTAAGGAGTCACTAACGATCTTAGCTTCTGCTGGATCGGTGGGCTGCAATTGATACTGCATCATCACGCGATAACGCGCTGGGTAGCGTCGGGCAAAAGTGCGGGTAGCCTGTGCGCCGATAAACAGTAATGTACGCGGCTCATTAATATCAGTCGTTTGACTGTGGTAGTCTGTCAGATAGTTATGCCAAATTTCTAGGGCTACCGCCCGTCGTAGCCCTGTATTGCCGTCTAGATGCTTGTAAATGGCAGGTGGCTTAATCCCCAACGATCGCGCGACCCGATTTACGCCCAGTGCCGATTCGCCCTCTCGATCGAGGCAATCGATCGCCGCGTTGATGACATCTTGCGGCGTTAAGGAATTTTCTTTGAGTGGACGACCCATGTTTTTAGTGGCAAGTTGACAATCGATCGGTAGTGAAGTTAAGTTAATCTAGTTAACTAAAAGTAAATATAGTTAGCTTTACTCACAAATGAAGGACTTTGCTCATGACTGACCTGACATTTGCCCCTGCCCATCAGCTTGCTCGAATGATTCGCGATCGTCAAGTCTCGTCTACAGAAATCGTTGAAGCTTATCTCACCAAGATTTCTCAGCATAACTCTTTACTCAATGCAATTTGTACCTTAGATGCCGAACCTGCTCGCAAGAGAGCGCAGGCAGCCGATTTGGCTCTAGCTAGCGGGAAAAACTGGGGTAGACTGCATGGCGTACCCATCACGGTTAAAGATATCTTTGAAACAGCAAACATACGGACTACGGCGGGTTATATCCCGCTAAAGGATTATCTGCCGCCGCAAGATGCGACGATCGTGGCGAGGTTGAAGGCGGCAGGGGCGATCGTTTTGGGTAAAAGTAATCTAGCAGAATTGGGCGGGGATTATCAAAGTACTAATTCTTTGTTTCCGCGCGTCAATAATCCTTGGCATCTAGACTATACACCGGGCGGCAGTTCTGGGGGTAGTGCAGCGGCAATAGCGGCGGGACTTTCTCCGTTAGATTTAGGTAATGATTTTGGCGGTTCGATTCGCCAACCCGCGCATTTCTGCGGTGTCTATGGCTTAAAGCCGACAGATCGGCGGATTTCGACAGCGGGAGTAATTCCGGAAACACCGGGAATGCCGATTTGTCTGCGTCAAATGATGACTGTCGGCTGCTTGGCTCGATCGATCGCCGATCTCCAGCTTTGCTTTGAAATCGTTGCTGGTGCAGATCCGCGTCGTCCTGATGTGCCACCAGTGCCGCTGGATACACCTACGGGCAAATCCTTACCAGATCTCAAAATTGCTTGGAGTGATGAATGGGCAGAAGTTCCCGTTGCAACAGCGATAAAATCGGCGATGGTGGCGAGTGCCGATCGGTTAACTGCCGCAGGTGCCAAGGTGAATCGCTGGCTGCCTCCAAATTTTAATCTGTCAGAAATTTTTGACCTTTATGGACGGCTGGCTGCTAATGTAAATCGATATGCTCAGCCAGCAGATCTTTATAATCTGCGGCACAGTGCCGAGTTGTTGTGGCGGACAGCTACTCAAGGGGATAAAAAACTGCGACACCTCGGCAATTACAGTAGTTTTTTACCGACAATGTTAAATCCAAGCCTGAAGGGATATTTTCAGGCATTGACCGAACGCGACAGCTTCATAGCGGCGATGGATGCAGCTCTGGAACCTTGGGATGTGTGGATTTGTCCGGTGGCGGCAACGACAGCATTTACACATCGTCCGGCTTGGAGTGCGATTGATATTGATGGTAGATCTTATCCTCATGCCGTCGCCAATGGCATTTATCTGTTGCCGTTTAATCTCAGCGGACAGCCAGCAGTGGTCATTCCTATTGGGCAAACTCAAACTGGTTTACCAATCGGAATGCAGATCGTCGGCAAACGGTGGCGAGAAATGGAGTTACTCGCAATAGCGCAAGAGATTGACAACGCGATCGGCAATTTCCGACAGCCATCAGGATATTAATTAAACCTTAAAATCGCCCTAACTTCAGCGAGTCGGGGCGATTTTGGTAACGATAGTGGCGTCCCTACAGGAACGCTCCGCGAACGAACTCGATCTGTCGAATCTATCAGTTAAGTTTTCGATTTCTGGTAGCTGAAATCTGCTTGTGGAGACAACTTTCGAGCAGGCGAACTTGATATATTTTTCTAAATCGCGTCGGGTCTAAAATTAATTTATGTCGGGGATGGAATACTGGCTGACTCAAAAATGCCGACCAGGGAAAAGGGACTTGCGGTGTTTCGTCGCTAGACACGATCGTTATGTGGGTGAAGTGGAATAGTTGCAGCAAACTTTTGGCAGATGGAGTCAGCCGCCAAGTAAACCTGAATAGTGGTAAATCGAGCTTCGGGTGCGATCGAGATCGTTGCACGAGGACTGATTGCCATCTTTAATACCTAATTTCCCATACTTAATAGAGCTAGAGCATCAGCCATTTATCTTGGTGCGATCGGTATCCGCGTTAGAATAGATGTAATCATTTATATTCAACGTTGCGATCGTGGTTGCTACTCCTACTTCTGGCAAGATTATCTCCTACCCAGCCAAAACTGTCGATCGAGCCGAATTAGCTCTGCGCTGTGCGCCATTTCAGCTAGCTCTATTTGCGAAACTGCGCTGGGAAGGTGTCTCAGTACCTAAGTTAGCGGGCGATCTCGGTGTGAGTGCTGGTTATACTCGTTATCCGCTCTCGGAGCTGGGTGTCGAGACGGCTACTAATTGGCTGATTCAGGTCGGAATGTTGCGGCGGGAAGTAGACGGACAAGGTTTAACTGATAGTTTTCGGCTGACGCCACTGGGTTTGGCGTTGGTTCAAAAGTGGGAAGATAAGGGTGGGAAGTTACCGTCAGTTAGTGCGCTCGATCGACTCAAAAATTGGAATGCCCGTTGGTCTCGGTTGCTGTTTTAAGCTAAGTTTTTTATGGGGTTATTGTCTACCCCTGTCAAGGTGAGCGTTTGTACTGATTAACGCGTTTGCGCCATTCTATCGATTGCGATCGGAGAATTTTAGTACATTCGATCGATCGAATTGCCGATTGAAGGTTTGGAGGTTGTTCTTTCAATCGAAAGAACAACCTCCAAAGGTCGCAAATTCGTCGATCGACTAGTACAAAGAGTCACCTTAACAGGGGTAGGTTATTGTCCTAAGCGAAGCGGTAAACGGTGTATATCCGTCAGTTGCGATCTTCCTAGTGGGGGCAAAACCCGGATCTGGGGGTTGTCTTGACGCGCTATACCTGGAGGGAACCTCCAGAGCGCGCGTCGCTGTCTTAGTGCGCTAAACCCGGAGGAAACCTCCGGAGCGCGCACCGCTCCGACCCCCAGCCCCCCCGTTGAAAGCGGCTCGCGCTCCTCGGGTTCCCCGAGGGTTTAGCGAGACAGCGACTGAAATCGCGCTGAGGTTCCCTCAGCGTGCGTTTCAGTCAAGACAAGACAGGCGGGACGCGTCTTGACCGAAACACATGCGGAGGGAACCTCCGCGTGATTTCGGTCGCCGCCTTCTCAAACTCTCCTGCGTAAGGTT
>NZ_JANMZA010000050.1:0-1650 GCF_031382685.1 Chamaesiphon sp. OTE_8_metabat_110
CTGGGCGTAGTTTGGTTTGGCTCAGATCTGTAAATGGAAACGGCACCAACACTACATCACCCTTGGCTCAATTCATGCGACTGGTTCCCCGTCATCTAGAGTATATAGATCGGGTTCGCGATCCAGAAAGTCAAACGAGCCGCCCATTTGCGCTAGATTGCTAATCTCGCGTACAGAAGGATAGTCCAGCTTCTCTACAGTCTGCTCTTCACCACCCAATTGCGCCGCCACAGCAGAATCAAAAAATAATCGCTGTGTCAGTAAATTCTGCTCTGCTTGAGGCAAGGATTCAATCAGTTCTATTATCGAATTTACCAGTTGAATATTTGCTGCCATAAATTCTTTTCCTGAGACTATAGATAGTCTATCGAGCACTGGGAAATATCGCTACAATCCTGCTCGATCGATCGCATTGCGATCGCCAAGTAGCTAGTCGATCGTTTAGATTTAAGAGGATGTATCTAGATCTCATTCACTTCACATTTTTGAGTAGTACGCGCCAAAAATTGCAGATTGGAATCCCACCACATAGGAGCAAATTATGACCCAGATCGTCAGTCGCGAAATTCATCTCGTCTCTCGCCCCCAGGGAATGCCCACCGCCGCTAACTTCGAGACTGTATCAACTCAGCTAGAGCCAGTCCCCGATGGACGCGTCCTCGTTCGCAACCTGTACATGTCAGTCGATCCTTACATGCGTGGTCGGATGAATGATACCAAATCTTATGTACCGCCGTTCCAATTGGGGCAAGTGATGGAAGGTAGTGCCGTCGGCGAAGTCGTTGAATCCCACGCTGAGGGGTTCAAATCTGGCGATATCGTTTCTTCTACTTTGGGTTGGCGCGAATACTTTATTGCCGCGCCGCAGGCATTGCAACCAGTCAACCGCGAAATTCAACCGCTCTCGGTTTATCTCGGGTTGCTCGGGGCGACGGGTTTGACGGCTTGGGCGGGGTTAAATTTGGTCGATGTCAAAGCTGGTGACGTTATCTTTATTTCTGGGGCGGCTGGGGCGGTTGGCAATGTCGCGGGACAATTAGCCAAGCTGCGGGGGTGTCAAGTCATCGGCTCGGCGGGTTCGGCTGAAAAAATCGCTTTTCTCACGGAGGAATGTGGCTTCGATCGAGTATTTAATTATAAGGATGCGCCCGTACTCGCACAGCTCCAGCAAGCCGCTCCAGAAGGGATCGATGTCTATTTCGATAACGTTGGCGGCGAAAGTCTCGAAGCCGCACTGGCGGTACTCCGCAACTATGGTCGGATTATCGCCTGTGGTGGCATCTCTGGCTACAACGCCGAAAAACCCGCCCCAGGGCCGAGTAATTTATTTAATATGACGACCAAACGATTGACGATGAAAGGGCTGATCGTCATCGATTCGCTGCCTCAGATGGCGGCATTTCAACAGGAGGTAGGTGGCTATTTTCAGGCAGGTCGCTTGAAAAATCAAGAAACAGTCATCACGGGGATCGAGCGAGCCGTGGAAGCCTTTCTCGGTCTATTTGACGGCACAAATCTCGGCAAGATGGTGGTAAAACTCGATTAGTGTTACGCATCGATGCGATCGGAAGACGTTTTCAGCGAACTCAATTGATGCTTATAAATAGGCAATCGGATCGTAAATTTACTGCCGCGATCGAGATGACTCTG
>NZ_JANMZA010000064.1:0-2365 GCF_031382685.1 Chamaesiphon sp. OTE_8_metabat_110
ATCGATCCCTTCAAAAGCGTCTACAAAAGTATCAGGATTAGTAAAGTCGAATAAAACACATCGGACATTACTACCGAAGATCTTTGCAGCTTCAATTGGATTTCTAACTGCTGCGGTGACAGGAAAATCCTGTGCTGAGAGGAATCGCACCACTTCTCGCCCGACATTGCCCGTCGCCCCTGTGACTAAAATATTTGTAACCATCAGAATTTATCCCGTTTAGATCTATCGACGGCAACTGCAACCGCGTTCGGTGCCCAAACTCGAAACGAACACACATCACTAACCAAATTTGCACCCATCCCAGGATGAACGCTTTCGAGATGAGCAGATATAGGATCGATTTCCATTAAAGGCACCCTCACGGTTTTGAATTTTGGCTATACAGCAAGAGAATGGCACGATTTGTCACATACAACTTTGTCCGAAGGACTTGTTAGTCAATACTTCAGGGCTACGCTTGTGATGAGCCTGCCGTATGTACATTATGTCAATGTCAAGGCTATTACTTTCAGCGTAGTTTTTGTTATCGATTTTAGAAGTCAAAATAACGCACATAAACCCACCTTATCATCTACTAAAATTACTATTCAATATCTTATATTTAAAACGTGAGGAAGTTGTGAAGAAATATTAAAATTTTCTATTATTAATTTCGTATGCAGCAGCTACAAGTTTTGTCCAGAGCTTATTTTGTAAATTTATTGTAAATCGAATAAAGAATACTTTGCTAACTATTTACTTTTAGAAAACAACTATTATATTGCGAGTTATTAAGGTATTTTAGATCTATGCCTTTAGGATGAGGTTTTCACTGATTTAGGTGATTAACTTGGAGTTGAGATAGTTCTGTTGGTTGACAATTCAGATTGAAAACTATAAACAATCTTAAAACTTTAAATATTTAGGAACTAATTTTATGAACAAGATAATGTTGCTCTTAGTAGTCTGTACAGGATCGGTCACAAGCGTGCCAATGAGCGCAAATGCACTAGATCGATAAGTAGTTAGCCAAAACCCGCATGGAGAAACAAACCGATCGATAGCCCAGTATAACCACGACCAAAACTATAACCGCAACCAAAATCGCGATTCTCCAGGGAGAGGCTCCGCCAACGGGGTGATGTGCGATTTGTTGATTTTGCTGTAAAGAGTGAATCGCCTGGTTCGCCAAACTAGAGCCGCCAGAAAGGATTCGCTTGTGCCCTCTATTAAGAGTAAACTGCTGATGAATAATTCCAAGCCGTCTAGATCTAGCAACGGTAATTCTGCTCAGGGGCGGGAACGAGGCATCGTCCTATCGCCACAAGGATGGCAGCGATTTCAAGTCGCTAAACACCAAACAGAATCGGCACAGAGCTGGGGCAAGCATCTCACCCAAGAGGACTTGAGAGATCGCACTGGACTTTCAATCAATACTCTCTATCGGGTGCTCAAGCGCGAACTGGGAGTCGTTGGCGTAGCCTATCGGAGATAATCGCCAGTCGTTAGAACACCTATTCGAGGCGTTTGGGCTGGAATTAACCAAGGCAGACCATACATCTGTAATCGCTATATATGAAGAGGATAGCAGCCGACAGCCAAATTCGCACCAGGATTGGGATAATGCCGTCGATACATCGGTATTCTACGGGCGCGAACGAGAACTGGCGCAACTGTGGCACTGGATTGTTTGCAATCGCTGTCGCGTGGTTGGGGTACTGGGAATGTGCGGGATTGGCAAAAGTTCGATCGCTGTCAAAGCTGCACTCCAGTTGCAATCTGAATTTGAGATTATCGAGTGGCGCAGTCTTACCCATGCACCATCATTGACAGATCTGCTATCGAGTCTGCTGAAATTTTTGATGCCGCTCAATGGGGAAAATCCGGTGATTCCCCCCACGCTCGATGAAAAGTTCTCCAAATTGATGGAATATCTACGATCGCGTCGGTGTCTATTGATGCTGGATAGTGTTGAAGTCATTTTAGATCCCCAACGGGTGGGACAATGGAAAGCGGGCGATGAAGCCTATGGACAACTACTCAAAACGATCGGCGAAACTCCTCACCAGAGTTGCTTATCATTCACCAGTCGCGAACAGCCTAGCGAAATAACGTTGATGGAAGGCAAGCAGGGGGTTTGTGTTTCGCTACCTTTGAAGGGACTTACCCCCGCAGATGGACGCGCCATCTTTGACCAAAAAGGCGAATTTACAGGTATGACAGCCCACTGGCAGCAGTTAATCGATTACTATGGCGGCAATCCGCTGATGCTGAAGATGGTGGCAGCCAGCACCCAAGCATTGTTCGATGGTAGTATCGCCGAGGTTATCGCCGATCTCGACTGCGGAATTTTGGAATGTGAAGACATTAGCGATTTACTCGA
>NZ_JANMZA010000091.1:0-2285 GCF_031382685.1 Chamaesiphon sp. OTE_8_metabat_110
TTGCCTTGGTTGGGTCAATCTCAGTGACGATGACGTTTGCACCCATTCCACGGGCACGCATGGCGGTACCTTTGCCACACCAGCCATAACCAGCGACGACGATGGTTTTACCAGCGAGGAGGATGTTGGTAGCGCGGAGGATACCATCGAGGGTGGATTGTCCGGTGCCATAACGGTTGTCAAAGAAGTGCTTGGTATCGGCATCATTGACGTTAACTGCTGGGAAGGTGAGGACTCCAGCTTTGAACATCGCTTCGAGACGAACGATACCTGTGGTGGTTTCTTCGGTAGTACCGATCAAATCGCCCAGTTGGTGTTGGCGTTCTTGAACCATAGTTGCGACTACATCACAACCATCATCGACGATGATGTTGGGGCGGTGATCTAGAGCAGTTTGAACGTGGCGTTTGTAAGTAGCTTCGTCTTCACCACGGAAGGCAAAGACGGGAATTCCATAATCGACAACTAAACTAGCTGCAACATCATCCTGGGTAGAGAGTGGGTTGCTAGCAATCAAGATCGCATCAGCACCAGCCGCCTTGATCGCGATCGCGAGGTGAGCGGTTTCAGTGGTAATGTGGCAACAAGCAACGATCCGAATTCCAGCTAAAGGCTTCTCTGCTGCAAATCTGTCGCGGATCTGACGCAGCACAGGCATTTCTCGCCCTGCCCACTCAATCCGTTGCTTGCCTTGGGGCGCGAGCGATAAATCTTTTACTTCGTGTTTTAGTGCAGTTGCAATCATAGATGCAGTTTGTAAATATATTTAAACTTCGATCTTTTCTTAGGTTACAGGAAAATATCGAGTTTATCACTCCGCATAATTAACTAGAGTCGTACCTTATCCAAATATCTCCAGTGGCTACTCAGTCTGAAATCATTACTGGCTCTAGCATCTATTCCTAAATCTCGATCGCCGATCGCCCAAAAATTTCCTTGTCAAAATGTGCCCAACTTTACTTGTCAAACTCCAGAGATCGCCAGATCCAGCGATCGACACCAAGAACGCCCGATCGCTACTGTAAAATCTGCAAGGATACTCTCGTGAAATTTTAGATTTCGTGGCTCACTCTAGAACTGCTGATACTCGGTATAGTGTGGGTGAGTTAATAATCAATTATTGCTACGCCGATTAGCCTTTTAAACAATCTTATTATCGAAAATTAAACTATTAAGTCATGTTAGATATATTGTTAAACTGGCTCGATCCGAATGTCAGTAATCCGTGGTTAGTGGCGATCGCGCTCAACTCAATTTTATTAGTTGTTGCGGTTATTATTCCCAAGAAACTATTAACCCCAGCCGGATTAATTAATGCCTGGGGATTGGGGGTAGTTGTCTGGGGGACGTTGGGATGGCGCGGTTATGGAGTAGTGATGTTTTATTTCTTGGCAGGTTCGGCGGTAACTCGGATCGGCATGGCGCAAAAAGAAGCTGAAGGCATCGCCGAAAAACGCGGTGGTGCCAGAGGGCCAGAAAATGTGTGGGGTTCGGCTTTTGCTGCTACGATCTGTGCGATCGGGGTAGCGGCGATTAAGCTAGGTTGGCTCGATCCTGACTGGGAATCTTTATTATTATTAGGCTATGTGGCGAGTTTTAGTACTAAATTAGCAGATACGACGGCTAGTGAAGTCGGTAAGGCCTATGGCAAAAGTACTTTTTTGATTACGACATTACAACCTGTAGCTAGAGGAACTGAAGGAGCAATTAGTTTAGAAGGTACGCTGGCGGGGATTGTTGGCGGCGTGCTGATTTCGCTAGTTGCCTATAGTGTGGGACTGATTACTCTAACAGGCGTAGTTATTTGTACGATCGCGGCGTTTGTGGCTACCAATCTGGAAAGCGTTATCGGCGCTACTTTACAATCCAAACTGGACTGGCTCACTAATGAACTTGTCAATGTTATCAATACAATTATCGGGGCGGTAGTCGCGATCGCGATCGCGACTTGGTGGCACTAATCTTGGCAAGATCGATCTGTACAGGACATCGATCTTGAAGTAATCAACAAGATACAGTTATTGAAGTAGTAGGTGCAAGCATGAATCGGATAGATATTGTCTGAAACCTATCTGGTGGGCAGTGCCCACCCTACATGATATTTTATATTCAATTACTCGATCTCTAATTCTCAACTAATCGCTTATTTACCTCGATCGTCATGCCTAATAAAATGCCCAACCCCAAGTCTAAGCCACGGACTGCGACCAAAAAACAAAAGCAAAATAGGCGGATTGTTGCTGGCGCAGGAGCGGCGATATTAGTCGTGGGATTGCTGGCTGGCG
>NZ_JANMZA010000100.1:0-5933 GCF_031382685.1 Chamaesiphon sp. OTE_8_metabat_110
TCAAACTATATAGTTGTCTAGGTTCAGTGGTGAAGGTAGTTGGCTCTAGGAGCGACTTTCGTCGATTCCGCTGGGCTGTTTCCCTCGACCGCTTTACTAATATATCTTGTCTGCCTAGGATTGTCAACCCTTTTTGGGAAAAGATTTTCCGATCTGGGCAAATTCCTTGCCAGCAATCACTTTTAGGTGTTTATCTAGTAGCCGATTCCGAATCTCAATCCGTTACACCAATGCCTCAAAAACCTGCATTGGTCAAAACAGCAGAGCTGTGGCTACGAGTGGAGTCGATCGATCAGACAATGGTGCAACTGCGTCAGATTCTTAGGCACAAGCAAGGTGATGTCTATGATTTGCAGGATAAGAGACCGCAAGATAGTAATAGACATCGCCAGACTACGCTGACGTTAAAGGTGCCTAGTATAGTTTTGGAGTACAGGTCGGGGAAACTTGGAAAAATTCAACTCACTCCGCCGGAAGTCTAGCTACGAATTTGGCGCTAGGACTACTGTGGTTGCTACCGTTTACGCCGTTTATAGCGATCGGGGCTGGCGGGGTTTACTATGCGATCCGTAAGCATCAGCGGCGAGCGATCGCGAATCCGACGACAATTGAGCAGGGCTAGAAGTTTATTAGTTTTTGGTGCGTTATCGCGCACCCTACAATATTCTTGCAAATCAGATAGATTTTGGTGCGTTACGCTGTCTTGTCGTTTTTTATTCGGGGGTTCCCCCTGAATAAAAACGCCGCTAAACCGTCGGCAAAGCCGACGAGCGCGAGCCGTTACGCGATAACACACCCTACAATATTCTTGCACATCACATCGGACTGCTATAGTTGACTGTGACGATCGAGTACTGCTTGATAATTAGCTTGACGATCGGAGTTATCGAGCACGATTTCGATCTGGATATTTGCCCAGTCCGGATCGGGTAAACTTGCTAGTTCGGCAAGCAAATCGCTGGCTGCTTGTGGTGAATAATTGCGACCCTGAATGGTGCGACGATCGCTGCCAACTAATTCTACAGTAATAGACTTATCACCCGCGCTCGAACTAAATTCACGCTCGATCCTCTGGGCAATTGCTGTAGTATCGACCTGTTCTGTGCCGAGATCGATCTGGGCAATCCGCTTGTATTCTGGGCTGACTTGCTCGACAATCAGCGTTTCGCGACGAATGGGAACTTGTACTTGTACAAGCTGGGTTTCAATTTCTTTACGGACGACAATATCGCCAACTTTGCGACGGGTCAAATCGACTACTAATCGCTCTTCTAACAAAGAAATAACTTTTTCGGTCAGAATGTTTGTGGGAGTAACAACTGATTCGCGCCCCTCGATTCCGCCATTGTGTTGACTAGATTTAAATTCGTCAGCAAGCATGGTCTTTCTCAGAATGATGTGTTTTTGCAAGTTACTGGAGCAGATTTTTTTGAAACGATCGCGGGTGGCTAACTGCTCCAGTTTTGGCTCGATCGCGAAGATTTTTGACGGCTGATTTTTGCTAATGTATAAATATTCATTGAGGTAGGGGCAATTTATGAATTACTCCTACCTCAATATTACCACTACGACATTAGAAGACCTTTGCAGTCTAAGATCGCTTAGAGTTTGCCATCAGAGATCGTCGGATGACCATCAACATTCACATCAAGTTCTTCACGACGAACTTGCTCTTGAGTGGTGGCTGTCTCTTTTTCTACAACTTTATTAATGCGTACTTCCTCGCGGACGAACGCCTCTTTGTGAAATTCTGGCACTTCCTCATAGACATCGACGCGAGATACTTCGCCAGCCTGGAATGTAGCTTCACCAGGAGCTACCGCCGTCGTCCCAGTCGCAGGCATCCGTTCGATGACGATGCGCTCTTTTTCGACAGGTACTGAAGCTTGGGCGGTTTCAGTTTCGACCCGCTTGTTAATGACAGCATTGCCAGTTTTCTGACGGGTTTTGCTGGCAACTAAGCGCTCTTGATAGAGCTTGAAGCTAGGATGTGTATCCTCTTTCATCTCATACAGATCCGGTTCTCGATCGTGAGAGTAGGTATCGCGATCGTACTTCATCGCACCTTGTGGCTCTAGATACTCGTCTTCGACGCCGAGCATGGGTTCGTCATGAGTGCTGGCTGGCATCGTTGCACCAGTATAGCCGACACCCATCGCGGGTGCTGTGGCTGTAGCACCGGGCATGGTAGACCGATAAACGCCCCGCACGCTTTCCTCATGATCGTAATCGACTGACGTTTCCTCAGTCAATTCTGGGAGAGCTTCAACCTGCGCTTTGGTAAGATTTTGAGCGTAAACACGTTTTTTATCGTAGTCGATCTGAGCGCGACCGATCGGCAATAATACCGTTTTACCTGAAATCCAGCCACCAGTACTAATTGCCAAATACCGAAATTGTCCGTCATCATCTACTAAGATGTCATCTACAGAACCAATTTTTTCGTCTGATACATAGAGATCCATCCCTTTGACATCGCGATCGTCAAAGTGCTTGCTATATTCTGGATCGAAGTCTTTAATCTTATGAAGGGCCATGATTATTCGAGTCCTTTTGGTGAGATTACCAACAGTTAATTACTTATAAATATATAAATTTATCTTGAAATACTCATCCATCTATCTGCCGATCTCTAACGTACCATTAGAGAGAGAATGGTTAAAACCTTTACTATTATGGGACTAGATATTTCGATTGCCAAATTTGCGAAATAGCGAGGCGATCGATGCAGTCGATGTAACCGAGCAGACTGGCGATCGATCGTGCTGATTTGCGGCGATCCTTGTAGAGATGGTGATACCAATTTAAAGAGTTAAAGCGACAGATCTTTACCCCACCCAACCTCCCCTTATAAAGGGGAGGAGCCGATCTGTCGTCTGGTAAACTTAATTTGGTATGAGTTACGCGCTCCTCAATATTCAAGATGGGGATAATCAATGGATTACCCCCACTTGGAATATTAGGTCTTACTATGCTAGACAGTTGCAGGAGTTTTGGACGATAATGCCTCTTGCAGCTTGGCTTCGTCTTCTTTAGATAATGAAGTCCGTAAAACTTTGCCCTCGAACTTGCTGAGATCTTCTAATACGCGATCGGGTGTAGATTTGCGAACTAAAACAAAGATTGCCGAAGTTCCCGGTTCGATCGTGCTGCCAAGATCGCGCATGAAGTTGTCATCGATACCGATATCGCTGAGTGCGCCGGAGAGGGCACCAGCCGCCGCACCAACCAGTGCAAAAATAGGATTGAAGAAAATCACACTCAGTAAGACTCCCCAGTAGCTACCGCTCACTGCACCAGCAGCTACGAGTTCTTGAGCTTGTTTGATTTTGACTTTGCCTTCTTGATTTCTGACGACTACAGCGGCATCTTCTAAGTCAACTAAATACTGAGATTGGAGTTTGCGGAGTTCATTCATCACCTCATCTGCTTTAAATTCGTCTTTAAAACCGACAACAATTAGGTCGCTCATGAAATTCTGCCTCTAAATAAATTTTGCTAGTTCAACATGACGATCGTAAACAATCTGTCTCAATTATTCTCTCTGTCCACAGATAGAGATATCGCTCGTACCCGATCGCCGATTGAGGATGAGGTGCTAAAATTCTGGCAGACAGTTGCATTTAAAGGCGATTGGTCTATCGATCGATAGAGATTGAGATCTGTCTAATTAGTTAGGCTGTGCATATTTTGAGTACTAACTCCATCTGTGGCACGTCCGCTCATATGTTCGCGTTCGATCCGAATAGATGGCAATTGCTTCGCCATGTCCCCAAGAATCGATCCACGTCCGATTACTAGCTGGTGAAAAAGCCGGATTGCGCTGCTTGATATATTTGATGGCTCGATTCTCGTTCCGAGAGGCTACGCCAACGATATCTGGTTCGACACTCAGGCATTCAGCCCTACCAGAGACAACCACACTTCGCCATTGTAAGGGACTATGAATTTCTTCAACTTGCAGACAAATTTCGGGATTTGCATCTAATTGATGATGCTTCATTTTTGCAGTTGTCAGCAGATAAATATCTGTATCGTGGAGATAATAATGAATTGCCATCACTTGCGGTTTGCCTGCATCGATAAATCCTAAATGACCGTAACCAGTTTTGTGTAGTAATTCGTGAATTTCATCTTGCCGCATTTCTTCGATATTCAACATAGTTACGTGATGGAAAATTTAATCGAGATGAGTATCGATCGAGAGGAACACTAAGTCTAAAACAATTAAAAAAGGCGATCGTGAGCTGGTGATTTTTTTCACGATCGCTATTTCAAATAAAGGTTAGCAAAAATACGAATTGACATTTGTAAACAGCAGCACTTCTTCAGTATTCACTATTATTCATGCAGGGGCGTCTTCCAAAATTGTTAATTGCGCGGGTTTACACCGCTCGATCTTGGTATGTAGAACTTGAGCTGATTCGGACTCTAAGTCTTCAATGTAGCCTTGGAGTGCGTAGCTGGCCTGTTGGCGATCGGCAAAAGGGCCGAAATAGTAGGTACATTTTGGCTGAAGTGTTAAAACTTCTACCCACCAAGCTTGTCCCAAAAAATCTAATATATTAGTCCAAGTTTCTAATATTTGCAACATATTTTATGCGGTTAAATTTTGATATTTCAATGATAGTAATTTAGAGATTTGTTTTCGCTCCTTACTATCTATTTGCAATCGGTTTATACAATTCATTTATACACACTCGCTCTGATTTATGGCTCTACCGATAGACAGATATCATACTACTAAATTGCGATCGTCAAATCAATGACCCCCAGCAGCTCCAGCTCCTTTAAGTTTCTTAAAAAATAAGATGATCGTACTCGCGATCGAATTATCAGCCCGAGCTTGGGCGGTCAGTGCGTCGCTACCTCTACCGATCGATAGTTGGGTCAATTCATCGATCCGTTGCTGAGTCGCCAGATTGTAGATCGATACATTATCGCCTAAGCGATTGGAGTGAAACTGTTCTCTTTGAGTCAATAAAGTGCCTAAAGCAGCAATTTGCCACAGTCTTAACTCCAGATGTTAATTGTCACCGCAATACTGAGTAACACAACTTTAAGCAGGTAGAATACCTTTTCGCACGTAAATCGCATGGACGATCTTCTTTAATGCTGGTAATTGACGGCTAAAAAACAGCGAACCCAGCAGACAAGCAATCCCCGCAATCGCTAGTGTATTGGGAGCGCCAATGCGATCGGCGATCGATCCACCCAAGAGATTACCGAATGGCACCATGCCCAAAAATGACATGGTATATAAGCTCATCACGCGTCCGCGTTTATCATCATCGATAATCGTCTGAAGCACTGTATTGCCAGAGGCAACCTGTAAAATTATCCCTAAACCGATCGTCAACATCGCCAGCAAGGACAGTGGTAAATGCCGCGAGCAGGAAAAAGTAATCAAGCCAATCCCGAGCAATGCTGGCCCGAGAATAATCAATTTACCTAAGCCGACTACCGTTGTGCGTGTAGCTAAATAAACACCACCAAAGACAGCACCCACGCCCGAAGCTGCCATCAAAAATCCTAATGTTTGAGCATTGCCATTGAGAATTTTATCCGCAAAAACCGGGACGAGTACCGTGTACTGCATCCCCATCAAACTCACTAAAGCCGATAACAATAAAATCGCTCTAATCGGCGGGCATTCAAAGGCATAGATAAAACCTTCTTTAATTCGTTGGAGTGGACTACCAGCAATTTTGGGCATTTTCTTGGGTTGAAAGCGCATCGCTAGTAATGCTGCAATCACCGCAATATAACTAACCCCGTCAATCAAAAAACAATAAGCTTCCCCAACTCTAGCAATTAATAACCCCCCGATCGCAGGGCCGATTAAGCGCGCGCCATTAAACATCGTTGAGTTAATCGCAATCGCATTTGCCAAATCCTCCGGGCGATCGACCAGCTCAGTCACAAAGGCTTGC
>NZ_JANMZA010000107.1:0-3745 GCF_031382685.1 Chamaesiphon sp. OTE_8_metabat_110
ATCATAAGGAGACAAACCCAGCTCATCTTGATAACGGTGACGTTTTTGGACTGGTAATTCGGGCAGTTCCGCTTTCCAAGCCGCCTTTTGACTATCAGCCAAAATCATCGGCGTGAGATCGGGTTCGGGGAAATAGCGATAGTCGCTAGCACCTTCCTTGCTCCGCATACTAATCGTGCGTTGGGTGCCTTCTTCCCACAATCTAGTTTCTTGGAAAATTGGCTCCTCATTACCAATCGCCGCAATCTGTCTCTCGATCTCGTAATCGATCGCACGTTGGATCGCACTAAACGAGTTCATGTTCTTGATTTCTACCTTAACCCCAAACTCCTTCCGCCCCACAGGACGCACCGAAATATTCACATCGCAGCGGAGGGAGCCTTCCTGCATATTCCCATCGCCTACGCCCAGATAGCGGATGATCCGGCGAATTTCTTGGGCGTATTCAGCCGCTTCGACACCACTCCGCAGATCGGGTTCGGAGACGATTTCACACAGGGGTACACCAGTCCGATTGTAATCTACCAGTGAGTGAGTGGAGCCAGATAACCTGTCGCTGCCACCATGTACGAGCTTACCAGCGTCCTCTTCCATGTGCATCCGCGTGATGCCGATTTTCTTGCGAGTGGGATTGCCAGCATCATCGAGAATTTCGATCTCTACCCAGCCATGCTCGGCAATGGGGAGATCGTATTGGGTGATTTGGTAATTTTTGGGTAAGTCGGGATAAAAATATTGCTTGCGATCGAATTTACTATAAGCCGCAATCTGACAATTGAGCGCCAAACCCGCTTTGACAGCATACTCATACACCTTCTCATTCAGTACGGGTAAAACTCCAGGCATCGCCGTACATACCGGACAAATATTGTGGTTGGGAACAGCACCAAATTCGGTCGAACAGTTACAAAAGATTTTGGTAGCAGTATTGAGTTGACAGTGAGTTTCTAACCCAATTACGGCTTCATACTGGATTTTCGTCGGGGTAGCTACGGTCATGCGGCTATAAATATTAGTTTAGTGTAGAGCGATAGATCTCTTATTGTATCGCGTTGGCGTTGGCGAAAGCCTGCCGACGATTCTACCGATTAGCTTGAAACCAATTCTGTAAGTCAGAAATCTCTTGAAAATCTAATAAAGCCTCGCCCAGATCTTCCAATTTCGCTACAGGTAAAGCCACCACTACAGCATTAACATCTGGCGATAGCATCCCAAATCGGCGCGACAATTGTCGCAGAATCATAGACTGCGCCTCTACTTGACGACCCTCACTAACTCCTTCGGCTTTGCCTTCAGCTTTGCCTTCAGCTTTGGCATCTCGATAAACTCTGGTTTCTTGTAGGGTAATTCCAATCATTGCTTCGACCTCGGCTCTGGTTAAGTTGGTAAATTTGTAGACCATAATTGTCGATATCATCTCAATTATTGCACGACTGTCTGGGAGCTGCTGCAACTGTTGGATGAGCGATTTTGCTTTGGTAACTGCGTTGTCATCGGGTAGAGTGGTGAGTACCATTAGCTCTAAACCGATTGGCAGTGGTTCGAGGGTGGTTAGTTCATTTAGGTAGATGCGCGTAATCCGTCCGCTGGTGAGAAATTCATCGACAGTGACTAATCGTGATTGTTCGATGCTACGGCTGGACCGTTCTCCCAAGTTTTGTTACTATTTTGGAGTTTTCGATCGAGCCGTTTAGTATTGAGGATATGTTCTGATGGAGGAACGAAATATACTATATCTTGATGATGGAAAACCTAATTAACCAACTTATTAAAGCTGCCCTAGCTGCTGTCAATCCATTTAATTCCATTCAAAATCGCTTGCGGTTAGATGGTGAGAATTTAGTTATCGAAGATCGCGTCATTAATTTAACCGATCGAGATATTCGGTGTGTTGCCGTTGGTAAGGCTTCTGTGTCGATGGCTCGATCGATCCACGAACTCCTTGGCGATCGAATTTCGCAAGGATTGGTTGTTACTAAATACGACCATTTAATGGATGTTAGATTTCCGGCTAATTGGGAAACGATCGAGTCAGCACATCCGGTTCCCGACGAGCGAAGTTTATATGCTGGCGATCGCGTGTGGGAATTACTCGCCGACTGTACGGAGCAAACTTTAGTCCTCGCTTGTATCTCTGGTGGTGCTTCATCTTTAGTCGTTGCACCGCGCGATTGGAATGCTTTAAACGAACTACTAACCAGCCCACCAACTGCTGAAATTAGTCAGGACACGCAACAATTAATTCGGTCGGCTTTATCGAGTCAATCGATAGATATCACTGCTGTAAATATTGCACAGAATATCTCGCTACCAGCATTACAAGCAATTGGCACGGCACTATTAGGGTGTGGCTTATCGATCGAGCTAATTAATGCGGTGCGATCGCGGATCGATCGATTGAAAGGTGGTGGCTTAGTCGCAAGAGTGGGTAAGGGTAAAGTAATTGGATTGATTTTATCAGATGTGATTGGCGATCCGATTGGCTCGATCGCGTCGGGTTTAACTAATCATCAAAATGCCGACAATATTTTCGTTGGTAATAATCTTCAAGCTTGTAAAGCGATCGAGCAAACGATCGATGAGGAAGGGGAATATACCGCTCAAATTGTAATGACTAATCTCCAGGGAGAAGCGCGGGTTCGCGGTGTCGAAATCGCTCAAAAAATTATTACCGAACCAAGCAGAACCGTGTTAATTTATGGTGGTGAAACTACAGTTAATTTGCCAAAAGATTGCACGGGTATCGGTGGTCGTAATACCGAATTAGGATTGGCGGCTGCGATCGAATTGGCAAAAAAGAATGTCCCTGCATGGGTAATTACGCTAGCAACTGACGGTACCGATGGGCCGACGGATGCGGCGGGAGCAACGGTAAATGAACGAACGAACGATCGCGCTTTAGCATTAGGATTAGATGCTCAGTCGGCACTCGATCTACATGATAGTTATTCGTTCTTTCGGCAACTGGGCGATCTGCATATTATTGGGGCGACGGGAACTAATGTTGCCGATATTACGATCGCAATTCGTCCTTAGATACAGTTAGTGGTCGATCGTCATGACAATCTTAGTTAGCAAGCTGTAAACTAAAAGTATCCCTTAGTAGTGTACCAAGGGATACTTGGATCGGTAAATAACTCCTCAGCTAATGACACAAACTAACGAATCAAACGATCGAGACAGACGCTCTTTGGATCGACAATTTAGAATGCTCGAACGACAGCTAGTGAGGCTCGAAGATACTCAATTGACAGGTAGAGAAGTAAATTACTCCTTCAACCATGTATACGGGGAGATCGATGCCCTAGAAGACCAGATGAATCGCCGCTTCGACCGAATTGAAAGCCAAATCGAGCGACTAGCAGCTAGAGTGGAGGAGCGGTTCAATCGGTTGGAGCGAAAGTTCGATCTCGCGATCGAGACATCACTAGCTAGATCCAAAACATTAGGTGGGGATTGAGATATTGTTACTCATCCCACATGCCTAATCCTGAATTTAACTCCGTAGAGTTACTCGAAACTTCTCGACTAAAACATCGCGAATCTTTTGTTGTAAAGGTTCTACGTCTGCATCTGTCAATGTGCGATCCGGTGCGCGGTAGATCGATCGAATTGCCAAACTTCGTTGTCCGTCGGGGACATTGGCACCGCGATATTCATCGAAGACTTCGACGGCTTCTAATAGTTCGCCGCCAGCTTTAGCGATCGATTTTTGGATATCTGCTAAAGATAGCTCGATCGGGGC
>NZ_JANMZA010000108.1:0-5576 GCF_031382685.1 Chamaesiphon sp. OTE_8_metabat_110
GTTACTACCGTGGCATCGCTAAACTTGCTTTGAAAGAGATCTTGATTGAGAAAGCGCACCCGATCGGTCACACCTGCTGTTTTAGCATTATTATTAGCTTCTTTAATCCGTTGGGGATTAATATCGATGCCTGTGGCGCGAATCCCAAATTTGCGAGCGGCGGTAATCGGAATCCGTCCATCTCCGCTCCCTAAGTCGTATAGCACATCCTTACTGTTGACTTTGGCGATCGCGAGCATTCGATCGACCACTGCTTGTGGGGTAGGAACATACACGACATCAGGCGATCGTAATACTGGAGCCTGCGCGACTCCTGATGCTGATGGTATCTCAGTAGTTGGTTGAGTATTCATCGCGTTAGGGCTTGTGCTACAGCCAACGCTGATGAAGCTCAGACCGATTAGTGTCAAAAATGTGATTCGATTCGATCGGCTCCGATGGAGCAAATGTTGTAGTGATATCATAATTTTCTTTCGATCTTAACTAGTGGTTAATCTGAATCGACTGGTAATGTTCTGATGGAATTCGCGCCATGAGGCTTACATCTTGCTTCCAGTATTAAGGCACCCTGATTTACTAACTTCAGCTTTAGCAGCGATTAGTTGTGCCGTAGATTCTTGTAGTCCGATCGCAGCCGAACTGTGTTGTAATTGGGCTAGCTTGTAAGCAGCTACAGCTAGATCTGTCTGTTTGCGACTGACTTTACCTTGCGCTGACAAGATTTTGACCCGATCGTGCTTGGCTTGAAATTCGCTCAAGTTAACTCGTGCTTGAGCTAACTGTGCTTGCGATAGCGAAACTGCAACTTGTGCTTCCCTGATGGCAATTTGAGCGGAGTTGAGTCGGACGGGCTGATTTTCTTTGAGAGCCACCCTAGTAGTGGTGCTGGTATCCGGCTCTGAAGTGAGATCGCTGCTCACAATGGGCGGTACTAAGGGCAAATCGATTCGTACTTGTTGACTGTTACTGGCTGGTAAGTGGATAAATCCAGCTACTACCAGTCCGACAATGCCAAATCCAGCGAAAGATCGCCCTAATCTTAATAGTACATTCATATTTTTTCTCCTAATTTGCGGGTAGCATTGTTAGATTGGGGTACGTGCCACTTGGCGAAACGTCCGATTTCCTAAAGCCTAAAGCCTCTCATCGATGCCTTCGGATCGAGGGAATCCCCAGTGCCACAACGATTACACCAACGATCGCCCCCGTCCCGGTATAGACTAAGCTGGAGTAGAGCAGGTACCCACAGGCAGCGCAGAATAGCAGTGGTAAAATCGGGTACAGTGGCACCCGAAACGGGCGCGGTCGATCGGGATCGCGCACTCGCAGCACCAGCAGCGAGATGCTACTGAGCAAAAAGAAAAACCAGAAGATCGGCGCGGTATAGTCCACCATCGTTTTGAATCCGTCGCGCGTCACCATCCCGAGTCCGACTAGTGCTAAGGAAATTGCCCCTTGAAATAAGTAGGCGGCAGTTGGTGTATTGTGACGGTCTTGCCAAACGCCCAAAAACCGAAAGGCAGCGACATCTTGCCCTAGTGCAAAGTTAGTGCGTGCGCCCGTAAAAATGGTGGCATTAATCGAATCGAGCGTAGAAATCACCACCAGCAGGCTAATGACGATCGCTCCTGGCTCCCCAAATGCCCGCCGCATCAAATCGGCAGCAACGGCTGATGATTGAGCCATCCCTGCCAATCCCAAGCCCTTCAGATATGCCAAATTAAGCAGCACATATAGTGCGGTAATAATTCCTAACCCCCAGAGGAGCGATCGAATGATGTTGCGTTGGTAGTTCTCGATCTCAGCAGAGATCTGCGCGGCTTCGTTCCAACCACCATATGACAACAGCACGAATACCATTGCCGATCCCCAAGATCTCGTAGCAGCGCCAGTAGCCGGAGTGGGAACACTAGTGTCCGCAGGCAAGGTTAAGCCGATGATAACGATTGCCAGCAGTCCCAAGACTGTGGTAATCGTCAGCCAGTTTTGGAGCCGTTTACTGTGCTTCAACCCCAGGATGTTGAGCATCGTGAGGAAGACGATCGCTAGTGCCGCATAAATCCCTGCTGAAAATGTGCCCAGCCGCAATAATTGCGAAGCATAATCTCCAAATACAAAGGCAAGTAAAGCGATCGAGCCAGTCTGAATTACACTCAGTCGCGCCCAGGCAAATAAAATCGCAATCGATCGACCGAATGCTCGCTTTAAGTAGTCATAACTACCACCGATATTTGGATATGCAGTCGCTAATTCGGCATAGCATAAAGCACCGATAATGGAGATTACTCCACCCAAGCCCCAAGCTTGTAAAACATCAGTTTCACTATTAGCATTAGCCGCAACTAATGCTGGTGTCTCAAATATTCCCGCACCAATAACTAGTCCGACAATTAGGGCGATCGCATCAAATAGCCGGATTGAAGGTCTTGTTGCTATCGTCCTATTTTCGGCAATTTTGGTTAATTTAGGTTGCTCGATTATACTCACAGCTCTAATATCTGCTATGTGGGCAACTGGCGATGTGCCAATAATTGATAAATTGTCAGTGAAAATTTATCGATCTCCATTTTTTAGTTGGTGCTGAAAAATGAAGCGTAGAAGTACTTAATTTATGAGACTGTATAACTTCGCCCTTATTAATTACTTTTTACTTTTGGCAATTACACGAGTTTTGTGATGCTACTGTTTAAAGTGTACGATCGGTTTTTGAGAGAATTATCTACCGATCGACATACTTATGATGTTAATTTATCGCTCAAATGATAGTAAAAAATTACTAATATTTAGTCAGCACAAATTTCAGAATGAATATATCTCGATGTCTGCCGCTTCTTGGGCTTCAGTGCCTGTAATCCCGATCGCGATAACAATACCCACTCGATCGAACCAATGTGTCTTAATTAAAAAATACTGCTTAGCTGTCGAATATGCCGCGTCGAAGGAGCGGCTAATTTTAAGTATCATTAACTACCAAAACTTGCTTGGTATGCCCAGTTTTGCTGTGGATTATGCGAGGAGAGTAGTTGACAATTAAGGCTCGATCGCTCTCATCAAAATACTACCTTCTCAGACACGACATTCACCAAATGTGATGTCTCGATCGCAATTTAGCAAGCACAGCACATTAACGCCCAAATTGCAGCGATCGCGATCCCTGAGAATTATGTAGAGATATATCACAATCTCCAATCTTTGTTAATAAATGTTGCAGATGCTCGATCTATCTGATAGGGTGTGTCTATCAAATAGTACTTCATGTGCTTGATGCCCAGCTAGAGGTAATCGATTAATTATCCCCTCCTAGCGATTAGTGTCACCTACACTCAGTTAGCCGCTCCGTCCCTACATTTAACCAACTGCTCGATCGTCATTTTGCTCGCTATCTACCCCGAGCGTAAAGTTTGTGTATCCATACCTAGCGCACAAGGTTGGCAGTGACTTCACTTTTGGAGGTTTTTAACAATGAAGCTACACGGAAAAACAGCCCTCGTGACTGGAGCATCGCGCGGCATCGGTCAAGCGATTGCCTTTGAGCTAGCCACAAGTGGCATTAAACGGCTGTTACTAGTCGCCCGTAACGAACAGCGGTTAGCCGAAGTTGCCGCAGAGATCGGTGTCATGGGTGTCGAAGTCATCCCGATCGTGCTAGATTTAACCGATCGGATTCGGGTTAATGTCGTTATCTCTCAGGCATGGCGCGATTACGGACAGATTCACTTATTGGTAAATTGTGCGGGAGTTGCCTATCAAGCACCCTTCCTACAATCAAAGTTACCCCACGTCCAAGAAGAGATCGCCATCAATCTGCTGGGGATGTATACCATCACCCGCCTGATTGCCCGCCGGATGGTCTCGCAACAAACAGGTACCATTGTCAATGTTGCCAGTCTGATGGGCAAGGTCGCCGCACCGACGATGTCTACCTATTCAGCTACCAAATTTGCCATCTTGGGATTTACCCAAGCACTCCGGGGCGAATTAGCCAGTCATAACGTCCAGGTGATATCGCTGTTGCCGACGCTCACCGATACGGACATGGTGCGAGATTTACAGCTATTTCGCGGCATGATGCCGATGTCGCCCCAGCGCGTCGCCCAAGCACTAATCCGAGGAATCGATCGTAACGAGCGGGAGATTATCATCGGTTGGCAAAGTCATCTCGCAGTTTGGGGCAACTATCTAGTACCCCGATTACTGGAGAGCATCATCCAGATTGCCGCCCCGCTACCGACTCAAAAACAGTTTTGGCAGCGATTGGGAGCTAAGGGGTAATAAGCTTTAGGCTTTAGGCTTTAGGTTTTAGGGCAAATTAATGCTTTCGAGTAGCAAGTCGTACTACTCGAAAGCATTTTTGTTGGATATTTCGTCCGGCCTTGTAACAAATCGGTCTTAATAGTTTTGCGTAGTATTACTTAGAGAAGCTACGCGATCGTACCGAGCGACCAAATTCAGATGGGTTATATTAGTCAAAGATACATAGTAACGATCGAGCGCAAAATGTTTGAGGATTGAGGTTTGAAGGCATACTCGATTCTCCAAGGGAGCGGCTACGCCAACGATCGACCCTCAAAGGGTAGCTATTGTATAAAAAGAAGTAACATAAGCTATACTAGTCATTGTAGCATATTTGCTACCAACCCATTCTGATATCTTTTGCTGTAAATGTTCACCAATCTGATTTCTAGAATTCACAACTGTTCGCGACCAGAAGATATTCTGCAAGCTAGTGTCGAAAGCGTCAAGCACGCGCTCTACTGCGATCGAGTTGTAGTGTACAGTTTGCAATCCGAGAGTCTGGGAAAAGTTGTCGCGGAGTCAGTAGAGCCGGGATTTCCCAAAACAGTAGAGACAACAATCGAGGATCCTTGCTTTATGGCAAGGCATGTCGATACTTATCGTCAAGGTCGGATCAACACGATCGATAATATCTACGAAGCTAAGATTACGCCGTGCTACATCGAAACCCTGGAAAAACTCGCAGTCAAAGCTAACTTAGTGGTGCCATTATTGTTACCAGATGGTGAGCTATATGGCTTATTAATTTTGCATCAATGTTCCCAGCCGCGCGCTTGGCAACCTGAAGAAATTACCCTCACCGCGCAAATGGCGTTGCAAATTGGCTGGGCGTTGGATAATGCAGTGAGATGGTCGCAGTGTCAAAAAATCCAATCCTCACTCGATCGACAACGGTACTATGATGAGCTATTGATCTCTGCTACCCAAAGAATTCATCAGGGTACTACTCGCACTGAAGTCTTAGAAATTGCCACCACTCAAGCCCAAACTATTTTAAAGTGCGATCGGGCGATCGTCTATGGCATCACTGAGCCAAATGTTGGTAGAGTATTCGCCGAAGCCACCATGCCAGCATTAGCAACATTAAAAGGAACGGTAATTGACGATCCCTGTTTAGATGGATATAAAGTTAATGAATACAGCGATCGACTTCACGTTCAAGCGATCGATAATATTCATGAAGTTGGGATCGATCCTGATATTCTCGATAATTTAGTGACGATCGCCGTTAAGGCAACTATTGTCGCACCGATTGTTAGCGATCGCAATGAATTATTTGG
>NZ_JANMZA010000194.1:0-4723 GCF_031382685.1 Chamaesiphon sp. OTE_8_metabat_110
TCCATTCAGCGCCATCGAGAGCTTCGATAGCAGCAGATTCTTCTGCGTCTGTTTCCATTTCCACAAAAGCAAAACCGCGTAGACGACCAGTTTCCCGATCGGTAGGCAATTGAACTCGCTTGACTTTACCGTACTCGGCAAAAGTCTGAGTTAGGTCATCCTGCGTAACTTCGTAGGATAAATTGCCGACGTAAATTGACATATCGCTGTCTCCAGAATCCTGTAGGTGTAGAGAGTTAGATTCGGAGAAAAGCTTGTAAAAAGAACCATACAGCCGAAAATAATCTTCACCTCTTATAGTAGCACAGGATTAGTCAAACCGATCGCCTACCGTCAGATAGATGATGTCCCAAGTTAATAATTTAGTAATAGTAAAAAGCAGATCGACCAATTCAAGTAACACTATAGATTAGAGGTGCGATCGATCGTCTCTAAATCTCGCTCTATCACACTCAGCAACATCATCAACCAGTAGTAACATCTACCTAATGACAGATTTTTGGAGTAGATCGCGGCGAAATTCACCAGATCTAATCTCGCTCTAGTTCGCATTCACACCAGAATCGATCGCTAAGGCGATAAATCATCGATAATTAGTAATCGATAATTAATCATTAATAACTTATGTCTAATTATGTTTAAAGAACTTAATATTGGCACTAATGTGCGCATAATTGCGTTACCGACTCATCTCAAAACTGCCGATCCGATGCCGATGTTACGTTCGCCAAGCTTGCTACCAGTGGGAACGCGCGGATTAATTATCGATCGCAAACCCGGCAATTATTGGGTAGTAAAATTCGAGCGGGGGGCATTTTTACTGGAAGATCGCTATTTAGAACCGATTGAAGACTAACTTAACCGGAACTTTGCTGCTGAAATAGGTCTGCGTCGATACAAAAATTAGTATTGCTTATCGGTCTGATAAGTTATCCTGAATAATAAGGTTCGATATAAAGGTGGATAACATGACGCAAGCATTTGATGGCGGTCAACAGAGTAGATTCTCGATCGGCGATATCGCTGCCCAAAGATGGCAAAACCTCGTTACTGGTAGCTTGGGTTTTTGGCTCAGTGGTAGTTTGATTTTAGATTTAGTCATCATGCCCACCTTATGGACGACGGGGATGATGGAGAGCAGTGGATTTGCTTCGGCAAGCTACAGTATTTTCTGGATTTTTAATCGGGTAGAGTTGCTGTGTGCGGCAATAATCTTAAGCGGTGTGTGGGCACTGAGCAAACTATCGGATCGCATGAATCATCAGTCTCAGATGTTGGCAAGTGCAGTGATGCTGATGGCGATCGCGATGAGCTATACTTTCGTAGTAACGCCTTATATGAGTGGATTGGGTATCGATTTAGATATTTTTGCGACCACCAAATCTTTGCCTGTAGAAATGAATCAGATGCACTCGATTTACTGGGTGTTGGAAGCCAGTAAACTCGGGATTGCTAGTTTGTTATTGTCTTTATGCCAACGCTCGACAGTCAAGTAGTTGCCAAGAGTGCCTTTGGTTATCGCTCCGAGATCCCAATGAAAATCGCCGCAGCGGGTTTACCTGTCTGCGGAAGAATGGGTTCGCGGATTTCGACGATCGATAAGCCGTTGGTAGCATAGAGTTGCACCCAAGTCTCCATCGTGCGAAAATACCACGGCGTGGGTGTAAAGCCACTACTGAAGCCATCCCAGCTTGTAGAACGCCAACTATCGACATATGTGAAATTGCCACAGACAAGTAAGGGATGTAGTGTCTGGACGATAAAAGAACCCTGGGGATTGAGTAGCGAACGGATCGATCGGAATAGACTCGTTACTGATTGTTGTCCCAGTAAGGAAAAATTAGCAACTACCACATCGAACTTTTCCGCTAATTTACCGCCAGCGATCTCTTCATAGGAGAGTAGCTCGAATCTCTGGCTACCATTCAGACGTGCGCGATCGATAAATGCTGGGATAATATCGGTACCCAGGACATCCATGCCCAGTAATGTTAATTCCCGAGCTAGCCAACCTTCACCACAACCAAGATCGAGGACTTTGCGCCCATTTTGACTGACGACGGCATCGATTATCGCTCGATCGGTTACTAATTTACGACTTTCAATCTGCCGCTCCTCAATTGCGATAATCCAAGGGGCGGCATTTTTGTGCCAAGATTCGATAATTTCCAGATCTTTATCAACGATTTTCATCAAGATATTCCCGAGGTTAAGTTAGCAGGAAAATACAATTATCGATCGGATGGATTCTGTCTAAAACCTAGATGGTGGGCAGTGCCCACCCTACTACTGGGACTACTGGGACTACATTCTACTAATTATTAATTATTAATTATTAATTATTTTAATGAGCGATCCATTCTGCATCGGTGACAATAAATATTCCTCCAAGTTTTTTGAGTAGGGGTTGCATTGCATTAGACAATTGCTCTGCCATTATTAACTCAGTACAGATAATCATAATATAGCTATTAGTAATCAAATCGTCTCCAGAATAGCCATGTTCGCCGCTGCCAGAGACATTATTAATCACTGTATAGCCAGCGATCGCATTTTTTCTGAGAATTTTCAAGACAGCAGGAACTTCGAGATAACTAACAATAATTTCAACCTTTTTAACTTTTTGCAGCACGTTTAAATTCCCAATATTTTAATAGTCTGTAAATAAATCGGAATCCCAACAATGATATTGAAGGGAAAGGTGATTGCCAATGCCATCGAGACATATAAACTAGGATTGGCTTCCGGCACAGTCATCCGCATCGCGGCAGGTACGGCAATGTAGGACGCACTGGCACAAAGTACGGAAAATAGCAGCGCATTACCTTGTCCCATGCCAATTGCCTTGGCTAAGAAAATTCCGATGAGCGCATTGGCAATCGGCATCAAAATGGCAAAACCAATTAGGAACATCCCAGTTTTGCGAAGATCCTGAATCCGGCGTGCGGCGACTAATCCCATATCCAATAGAAAGAACATTAAAGCGCCATAAAAAAGGTCTTTTTCGACAAATAAATGTACTTTTGCCCAGCCATCTCCACCAGTAAGCACACCAATAATCAGGCTCCCGATTAAAAGTAAGACCGAACCATTTAAAAAAGCCTCGCGCAACACTTCACCCCAAGAAATTTCTGCGCTATCGTCTTTATCTACAGATAGCTCGGTTTCTTTTTTATTAAACACTCTGACGAGAATTAATCCGACGACGATCGCGGGTGATTCCATCAGTGCTAAAGCTGCTACCATATGACCACCGTAAGGAATCTGAAGCTTATCGAGCAGCGAACTCGCCGTAATAAAAGTCACCGCACTGATCGAGCCATAAGTAGCGGCGATCGCTGCTGCATTATAATTATCTAACCTAATTTTTAGAATAAAAAAGGAATAGACTGGTACGATCGAAGCCATAACGATGGCGGCTATTAATGTGCTGATAATTAAGGGACTCAAACCACTTTCAAATAATTCATGTCCGCCTTTAAAACCGATTGCCACTAGCAGATAGAGTGAAAATAGTTTGGGCAGTGGATTGGGGATTTCTAAATCGGACTGCACAAAAATCGCTATCATGCCCAGGAAAAAGAATAGTACGGGCGGATTTAAGATATTAGACAGAATTAAACTACTATCCATCGCAGCTTCAAAATTTTGCTATTAATGTTCGTTCATTATCCGGCTGTTGGTGACAAGTCGGGCAATTGTTTCAATCGATCGATACAATTGGGTAAGAGATGGGAGATGGGAGAGGGTAGATGGGAGACGAACAAATCTTTTTGTCGTAGGTTGGGTTGAGCCGCGTTGGCGTAGAGGGTAGGGTGGGCACTGCCCACCATATGGGTTTCAGGCTTTTCTGGTGCGATCGATATTTGCGCCGACTTACTTGTGTCTACTGCTGCGATGTACCTCAAGCTGAGGGTAATTGACTCATTTTGTCTAGATCTAAAACCTGTGCTAACAAATCTGGCTCCATCAGTCCTTGCTCTAGGACGATTTGCCGCAGAGATTTACCTGTAGCTAGGGACTCCTTGGCGACACTAGCAGCATTGAGATAACCGATATGAGTATTGAGCGCCGTGACGAGTGCGAGACTGCCTTCAGCGTAGTCATGACAGCGTTCGGGATTGGCGGTGATGTCGACGATACATTGGTCTGTCAGAGCTTGCAGGGCATTGCCCAAGATCTCGATGCTATGAATCAGATCGTAAGCAATCAGGGGCATCATCACATTTAATTCCAATTGTCCTGCTTGGGCGGCCATCTCGATCGATCGATCGAATCCCATCACTTGAAAACAGACCATCGAGATCATTTCTGCCATCACTGGGTTGTATTTTCCGGGCATGATTGACGAGCCAGGTTGGACAGGAGGCAGTTGAATTTCTTTGAAACCAGTCTTAGGGCCAGAGTCCATCAATCGCAGGTCGTGGGAGATTTTTACTAGGTCTGCGGCGAGATTGCGGAGACTGCCAGAGACATTTACAAATGGTGCCATGCTTTGCATTGCTGCCATCAAGTGCGGGGCGACGGTTAGAGGTTGCCCGATTAATTCTCCCAGAATCTGGGCGACAGTCGATCGATATTCTGGGTGGGTATTTAGTCCCGTACCGACGGCACTACCACCCAAGCCGAGCTTGGTTAAATCTTTAGCAGCGATAGTAATTCGTGCCTGATGGTCGCGTAAGATTTGAGCAAAAGCGCCGAAACTGTCGCCTAGTCTGACTGG
>NZ_JANMZA010000218.1:0-2997 GCF_031382685.1 Chamaesiphon sp. OTE_8_metabat_110
GTCGGGCACCCCTCCAAGGAGGGGATTTTATTCCCTAAAGCCTAAAGCCTAAAGCCCAAAGCCTACCCTCTACCCTCTACCCTCTACCCTCTACTATAAAAAAATCCCACCCTAAATCCGGGTGGGGGATGAACGTAGGCGGAATCCGATCGATTAGCAATTAGTTAGTAATAACCATTGTTGTAGCGATCGCCACCTTCGTTAAAGGTATCATCGGTAGAAGTGAGGGTAAACTTGTCGAGGTTAGCATTGAGCATTTCTTTTTGCTTTTCGCTTAAGCCAGGAATATTCAACACGTCTTCGACCGTTTTGTAGGGAGCATTGTCCACTACTTTACGAGCGATGCTAGGGTAGAGACCGGGATACTTACGAAACGATCGCACGTTCGTATTATTAAGGTCGATTTTCTTACCAAATTCTGTGCCTAGTTTACTATCGGCACTATTGACAATGACTTCGCCAGTTGCTGTTTCAGCAGCCAAAACCAGGGAGCTATTCCAACTAGCTGCCATTGCTTGGGGCACGATCCCAACTAAACAAGTCAAGCACAGACTCAAGGCAACGAGCAGACGGGCAAACCGTTTCATAAAATTTATTTTTCCTAACACAGCATCTTAATTCTCCATCATTTTACCTTAATCGGGGATCTGGATGGGAGTGGATAGTGGATAGTGGACAGTGAATAGTGAATAGACTACAGTTCCTAACATACCTAGAGAGTACATAGGGTAGGGAGTGGATCGTGGATCGTGAGAAAAAGTAGCAAGCATCCTTTTCTCCTTTACCCTGAAACCTCTAGATTTAACCCTCCACTATCCACTATCCACTATCCCCTATTCCCTCTTCCAACTCACCTTCGGCAAGATCTGCGATCGATCGACGCGATGTTGGTATTTGACGGCAAAATTGAGGAGGGAGTCTAGGAGTGAATCGGACAGGAAATGTGGTTGGAGTCCAAGATTGAGGAGATTGGTATTTTTGGGGTTAAAGTAGTGAGACTCGGCTTCGATCCGGGGATTGTCGATCGTGTCGATATTGACATCCAATCCCAGCGTAATCCCGGCTTGCTTGACTTTCAGCGCTAGGTCATTGATGCTAAATAGCTCGGTAAACTGGTTGAAAACGCGAAATTCGCCTGGTTTGGCGGGAGTGAGGATCGCGAGTTCGACGCATCTAACGGTATCGCGGATATCTAGGAAGGCGCGAGTTTGTCCGCCTTTACCATACACCGTCAGCGCATGTCCGATCGCCGCTTGAATGCAGAAGCGATTGAGCGCCGTACCATAGATGCCATCATAGTCGAGTCGGTTGATCAGCAGCTCGTCCATTCCCGTCTCTTCCGTCAGCACGCCATATACCACGCCTTGATTGAGATCCGTTGCGCGCAAACCCCAGACTTTACAGGCAAACTGGATATTGTGACTGTCGTGAACCTTGCTCAGGTGGTAAAAACTTCCCGGCTGCTTGGGATAGGGTAAGGTATCGGTGCGCCCGTTATGCTCGATCGTGATATATCCTTCTTCAATATCGATATTCGGCGTCCCATATTCGCCCATCGTCCCTAATTTCACCAGATGACAATCGGGGAAATCATCCCGCAAGGCATATAACAGGTTGAGATTGCCGACTACGTTATTTACCTGCGTCAGCACCGCATGTTCCCTGTCGATCATCGAAAAGGGAGCCGAACGCTGTTCGCCAAAATGGACTACCGCTCCCGGCTGAAATTTCTGCAAGGACTTTTGCAAGAAATCATAATTATTGATATCACCAATAAATAACTCGATCGTTTTACCCGTCAATTCTTGCCAGCGCCCAATCCGCTGATGGATCGTAGAGATCGGTGTAAGTGTCTCCACGCCTAATTCTAAATCCCAATGTCGCCTGACCAAACTATCCAAAATCCCGACATCATACCCCCGGCTGGACAGATACAGCGCAGTTGCCCAACCACAATAACCATCACCGCCAATCACCAGGACTTTCATAAATACAAAAGTAGAGTTATTAATTTTATGAGCGAGTATTCGCCCAATGTATCAGGACAAGGGCAGACAAGTAAACCGCGATCGCCAAAAATTAAGGTTTTGAGCTAGTTCTGTCAGTTGGGAGTTGACAATAATATGATGTGGTGCATATGTTTTCTGCTGGTAGTTAGTTCGTTAGGATAGTAAATAACATCACAGTTTGCCAAATCTGCTCGACTCGTTGGCGTAGCCTCTCTGCAAGAGAATCGAGTCGAGCTAGCACGCTCAGTCTGGAGGACACTACCAGAGTTAATTAGCTAGATTCGATCGAGATAAATTGGGCTAATCGCAATCCACACAAAATCTAATTATGTACGAAAAAAATACGATCGCCTCACCAGGAAAGAAGATCGATCTTCAAAATTACGATCCTGGCGACACGGGTGATTTTCATAATAAAGAGTCCGCTCAAACCAAATTGGCAGCGAATATTGTCGAATTAGCTGAGTATCAAAATATCCTTTATGCTCAAAATAAATTTGCGGTATTAATTATTTTCCAGGCGATGGATGCCGCTGGCAAAGATAGTACGATTAAGCATGTGATGTCGGGGATTAATCCCCAGGGTTGTCAAGTATATAGTTTTAAGGCTCCTTCACAAGAAGAATTAGACCATGATTACTTGTGGCGCACTCATCGATGTATGCCCGAACGCGGACGCATTGGCATCTTTAATCGATCGTATTATGAGGAAACTCTCATCGTCCGCATTCATCCCGAACTATTGCACAAACAGAATTTACCACAGCTAGATCTCAAGAAGATTTGGCAACAAAGATTTCAAGAAATCAATGACTTTGAACGGTATTTAACTAATAATGGTGTGGTCATCATCAAGTTTTTTCTACATGTCTCCAAAGCCGAGCAGAAAAAAAGATTTCTAGAGCGTATTCAAGAACCCCAAAAACACTGGAAATTTAGTGCCGACGACATCAAAGGACGCGATCGCTGGGATGATTATCAAGCAGCT
>NZ_JANMZA010000219.1:0-5956 GCF_031382685.1 Chamaesiphon sp. OTE_8_metabat_110
GTAGATGCAATTATTTATAAGATAGATTATGTCTGGAACCTAGCTGGTGGGCAGCGATTCGCGCCCTGGAGGTTTCCTCCAGATCGAGCGAATCAAGACAGTGCCCACCCTACACGATATCTTATATTTAATTACGCCCAGATACTTACTCACGTTTTAGTGAATAGTGAATGATGTGAGTATAAAATATTCGGCTCGTAAAATTAATAATTATTAACTATTAACTATTAATTATTTTACCCAAGCTCGCTCCCACCCATCGCCACCAACTTCCAAGCCAGCATTCTGACTAGTTGCTTTGATGATTTGACGACCTTGACGAGTGCGAAGATCGATCGATAATAAACCCTTAAGCGTATCGCGACAACACATCACCAAACCCTGTTCTGTGGGCGTATTTACCATCGTCCCTGGTAAATCCGTCGTGCCGATTAGTTCTACTTCAAAATCGCTATTACTCGCTTGAATTCGCCATTCGCCCCAGGGTTGAATCTGCCAGCTCATCTGCGAATTCCAGGGGACGAATTCATAAAAAGTGTCGCGATAATGAACGCCAATCATCCCGACTTCTTCAGTCGTCCACAATACCTTGCGGCGTCCGCCACCTGCGGTAATTGCCAAACCAATCGTCTCGTCAAAGCTATTGCAATTTACCCAAAACCACTTCTGCGGAAAAGAGCGACCCCAGTTTTTTTCACTATACGCTGGCGCATTGGTAAAATCATAGCGTTCGCCCCGCCACTCGATCCAGCCTGTCGCCAAGCCATGCGCCATCAGAATCTGCCATCCCGGCTCAAAGACACTCAAGTACGATAATAAACCCGCCGTGGCTTGTTGGGGCTGCTGGGGCTGTCCCCAGCCATAAACCGGGACAGTATGATAACACCAGCGACACGCTTGTGAGGGTAGGTTGCCTTGGTGGAGAGTGGCGGTAACTTGATAGCCTTCAGTAATTTGGCGATCGAATTTGTCACTTGCTAACAATTGCGGTTTAATAGTTAAATTAGTCTCACCCCAATGTCCTAAGCTGAGGGAATCTTTGTCTGCCCAAAACTTATCGATATCTGGAAAAGAGCAGAGCAAATGTTGTTCGTCAATACCGAGTATTTGCGCTGCACCACCACGACGGTCGCTTTTACCTGAAGGATCTTCGATCGAGTACATGAAGGCAAATGATTCTCTAACCTTTGGCAATGTTAGCCGAAAATACCATCCTTCAAAAAAATCATTGTCGATACCATTCCAATGATAGCCACTATGGGGTACTTTCATAATTAACAATTATCAATTAATTTAACTAGGGATTACTGGCTCCAGATCTTCACCACAGAGATCGCTCGTATGAATATAAAAGATCGTCGATGGTTATCCCAGAATTGAGGCATAATCCTAATTCGGCTAGCTTGTCTAACTGTGTTTCTAGCTTCATGATTGTTTAACTCCAAAGCTCGCTTTTATGGCTATTTTAACATTAGTAAATCAAAAATTAATACTTCAATAACTATCCTGAATTGTCAATTGCCTACATCTATTAATACACAAAACAAGCGATCGGAAAGATTAGATACTCCCAGAAAAATAGCTTCCAGATAAATTGATAAAAATTGGCGATCGATTCTTTTTTTTCTAAATCGATATCTTGCGATCGCCACCAGAGCAAACCGAGTAATCCGGTATGAGAAATCGTCAGAAACCAGGTATTAATACTCGATGGTAATAGGATTCCAGCCGCGATCGTGCCAAGATAGGCGGTCGCGATCGCCCAGCGGGTAAAGTTGAAAACCGTTGATTTACCTAAAACAATTGTAAAAGTTTCGATTTGATACTTGCGATCGCCTTCGAGATCGGGGACATCTTTAAATAGGGCAATGGCAATGGTAAATACTAAGATAAACAGTGTCAGCACCCAAACACTCGGCGGTACAGACTCTCGACCCGTAAATAGTCGATCGAAATGCAAAAATAGTCCTAAATTAACAACACAACCCCTAACCGTCAAAATACAAATTGCGGCAAGTAGTGAGTATTGCTTGAAGCGAATTGGGGGTAAAGAATAAGCGGTACCGATCGCTAAACTTAGGGTAACAGTTGCAAATAACCACTTACCTAAGATAACCGAAATCGCGATCGCGAGTATCCCCGTCACCCCGACAATCCATTTACCTTGAGCGATGGATAATTTACCACTAGCTAATGGTAGATCGGGTTTATTGACGCGATCGATCTCGACATCATACAGTTGATTCAAGCCAACGATATAAACATTCCCACACAAACATGCAATCCAAGTTCCGATTAGTTGACCGATACTCAACCAGGAAATCGGACTGTGCGTGGTGGCGATCGCGATCGTGTACAGTGCAAATACACTTAAGCTGGTACCGATAATTGTATGGGGACGCGAGAATTTCCAGAGCTGTGATAGATACATTAGGCGGAGAGGATATGGGACGGGGGGACTGGGGGACTGGGGGACTGGGAGACTGGGGGATGGATTAGCTGCAAAGATCTACGATCGCAACTTAGAGCAGCAAGGTGATAATTTAATTGTAATTGAAGAAAACTTGGGTGAATTTGGTGCAGGTTCTTAAATGAGGGCAAATTAACAATGGGAAGCGAGATATCCGTAGGTGCCGCCCGACCCTGCTTGTGAGTGGGTGATGTCACAATAGAGATAGTTCTAAAAGTTAGATAGATATTGTGTCGATCGCAATTGATTCTAGTACCACTGCATCAGCTACGCTCGCCCAGCCTCGGTTGTGGATGCCAGAGCAGGTCTTGTTTACACCTGCGGCGATTGCCGAACCCTGGGGGCAACAAATTTTAGCCCGCACTCAGTCCTTAAATTTACCGATTGAAATTCTCCCTCACAACCGTTTAACCGGATTGCGGGGTGAAAATGAGCGCGAGACATATCAGATTGCCAAGCGCACTTTAGCTGTGGTGACAGCTCCTCCCAGTAGTTTCAAGCTCAGTCCGATTCCCCCTTCCGCTGATTGGCAGTTTCACCTTGCCGAAGGCTGTCCCGCTCACTGTCAGTATTGCTATTTAGCCGGGAGCTTGCAAGGGCCGCCTGTGATTCGGGCGTTTGCCAATCTGCCGCAGACGCTGGCAAATTTGGCTGCTTACGAGCGTACTGGTGAGGCAACTAGTTTTGAAGTTAGTTGCTATACCGACCCCTTGGGCATCGAGCATCTCACAGGCAGTTTAGCAGAGTGTATCCGTTACTTTGGTACTCGTAAAGATGGATATTTGCGGTGGGTGTCCAAATTTGATGGTGTCGATTCGCTGCTAGATTTGCCTCACAACGGGCATACGCGCTGTCGGTTCAGTGTCAATGCAGCACCCGCTTCGCAGCGGTTTGAGGGCGGTACAGCTCCCGTTGCGGCGCGGTTGCAGGCTGTCCATAAGTTGGCTTTGCCACCAGCGCGCGGTGGTGGTGGCTATCCAGTGGGGATTGTGATTGCGCCGATTATGCCGATTGAGGATTGGCAGTTGCATTATACAAATCTGCTAGACTCGATCGCGAATGCGTTAGATTTTGATTGCGATCTGACGTTCGAGCTGATTTCGCACCGTTTTACTCCCGGCTCCAAGGAGACGTTACTGGAGTGGTATCCCCAAACTAAGCTGGAAATGGATGAGTCCCAGCGCAAAGTCAAGCGCAATAAGTTTGGCGGTACTAAGTATGTGTATGAAAATGACATTATGAAGGAGCTACGCAGTTTCTTTATGCGGGAATTGGCGCGACGCTTTCCTGATGCCAAAATCTTGTACTGGACGTAGTGGCCTAGCTTCGTTCGAGTCCCGCCTCCGATTGAAATCGGGGCTAGTAATGCAAAGTCCGCCTACGCGGACTGATTAATTAACGTGAGTTCGGGATAAGAAAAATCGATGTGCTTCGCTCAAGCACCGCCCTGAACTAGAAGTGTATCCTTCGGATAGGCTTTGCCAACGGGCTAATAGCGATTCGCGCACGCCTTTGTTTCCCGACGGTTTGCGACTGAAATCACGCGGAGGTTCTCGACCCATGTGTTTCAGTCAAGACAGCGAATCAAGACAGCTCAAGTTCTCTGAAGAGAACTACCAAATTTGATTCAGTTCGTTTTAACGAACTTTGGCTATGAGCAACTAATTCATTTGAGGGCGGTGTAGAAACGAAGCCAGGAGTCCCCGGACTCCCTCTACTGGATGATAGCTAGCTACACCCTTTGAGTGAGGGAAGTATCGCTAAAGCTTTGTAAGCTGGGTGTAAATCATCTACAACAGCTTGAAAACTTATGGCCAGCCAAAGACAAATTCAAGACAAAGGCGAATCGACTCAAGCAGACTCGATTGAGAATGGAGCCGCACAGCAAGAAAAAGCCGACGGTACCAAAGCTAGCAAAAAAGCCGAACCAGCTTCAAAATCGGCACCCGATGACGCCCAAGGATCTCAAAAAATAGCGTCACTTTCGCAAGCATTAGAAGGCGATCTCAGCACTCTCGATCCTGACACTGCCCTAGAATCGATCGAGGCATTTCAAAGTTTATTAAAACAGTCCAAACAACCAGAAGCTAAAGAAATTGCGAGCGGGTTGAAAGAGTTGCAAAAACTCTTAAAACGTCCAGAGCCAAGCGGACACGAACTCGGCGAGCTAATCAGTCATTTAGGCGAGCAAACAATTGAGATCGCCGCTGATACTGACAAAGCACTCAAAACGCCTTTACAACATCTAGGTAAGCAACTGACTAAAATCGGTCGGTCATTAGCTAAAGCTGAAGATTCCGAGCAACTTGAAGACTTAGACTCACTGGTAGATACGCTCAAACAATCGCCAGATAAAATCGATGCCAAAGCTTCAGTTGGCGAGATCGATCGCTGGTACGATTTATTACACAAATCTGAAGATAGTAGCCTCAAAGAAATCGCCACCGACCTCAAAGCCCTCAAGCAAATCCTGAAAGGCAGTAAAACAAAAGGCGGTGAATTGAGCGAAAAATTAATCGAACTCGGTGAGAAAACAACGGCATCCGCCGCTGATGCCGGACGCGGTTTCAAAGGAGCGATCCAAAAACTCGGTAAAGCATTGACAACATTTGGTAAATCTTTAGCCTAAAGATGGGTTGATTAATTAACTCAGTTTGAGATTTTTAACATTTGTATAAATTGAGCTAGCCATACGCAAACACGGACGATCTCGCGATCGTCCATGTTTTTCACAACGCTCGAATTGCCAAATTTATTACTTATCTAAAGAGATGTCTAGAATCTCTACCAATAGAGAGATGAGCAATTTAGCTGAATATTTTATCTTAAATAAAGAGAGGGTTCATTGAAAACAATGAAAATAAATTAGGAAGGAGAACAATCGATGTCTATTAATCTTGAAGATTCAAAACGCACGGCAATTGCTTGTAAGCTAGCTGGAATCAAAGAATTCCAAAAACTACTAATCTCTAATGAGGAAAAGCTTATTGCTGCTAGTAGTGACCAGGAAGTTAACCATCGCCTAAGTTCAATGCTAGACGATGACAAAAAAAATCTAGGCGTTTTGGATACCATTATCGTCCAGTATGGTGTCAAAGGGGAGCCAAAAGAATCCGTCATGACGATGATTGACGAGATTACTAAGTTGATGGATGGCTCGGAACTTTCATTGTATGAAAAAGTTACCAAGCACGAGTCGCTAAAGCACGAGCAATTCATGTCTGGATATCTGCTGCATAAAGCTGCTCAAGTCATCGGCGCAGATGTAGAAGCCGCTTTCACCCCACTCAACACGGTCAACTTTGAGAACCGCGCTCATGAAGAACAACTCAAAGGTGTGATTGAATTGGTGGGTGTTCGGGAACTAACCGGACAAGAACCCAAGCAAGGTTTGTGGGCGCGAGTTCAAGATTCCGTAGCTGCATTTTCCGGTGTTGTCGGTAGTGTTGTCACTCAAAACAGTGATAAAGCTGACATGAATATTCA
>NZ_JANMZA010000229.1:0-6422 GCF_031382685.1 Chamaesiphon sp. OTE_8_metabat_110
GCGATGAAAGATGCTGCTGCTTCCATGATGTCTGGTGAAGACGCTGCCGAAGCTGGTGCTTACTTTGACTACCTCATCGGTGCAATGAGCTAGTTCCAAACTAGTTAACTTTGGCGATCTCGGTCACAATTTTTGAAATAAGCAACTAGAGACTAGATAAGGAATTTAGAATAATGCAAGACGCAATTACTTCTGTCATCAACTCATCTGACGTTCAAGGTAAATACTTGGACTCCAGCTCGCTCGATAAACTCAAAGCTTACTTTGGTACTGGCGAACTCCGCGTCCGTGCGGCTGGTACGATCAGTGCTAATGCAGCTACTATCGTCAAAGAAGCTGTAGCAAAATCCTTGTTGTACTCGGATATCACTCGTCCCGGTGGTAACATGTATACCACTCGTCGTTATGCTGCCTGCATCCGCGACTTGGACTACTACCTCCGCTATGCTACCTACGCGATGCTAGCTGGCGATCCTTCAATCTTGGATGAGCGCGTACTCAACGGCTTAAAAGAAACTTACAACTCTCTAGGCGTACCTGTAGCTGCTACAGTCCAAGCAATCCAAGCCATCAAAGAAGTAACCGCTAGTTTAGTTGGTGCTGATGCTGGTAAAGAAATGGGTGTTTACTTAGACTACATCTGTTCTGGCTTGAGCTAGTCGATCGGTTTTTTTAACCAGACAACGCAGATGAAGTAATCGAGTCTGGGAAGTCCGATGTAAGTGTTAGATCTTCAACAGCTTATCTATGACTAGATGAGTTTTGACGACCTAGGATGGACATCTGACTCTCAGACTTTGACGTTTTTGGAGCGCGCATCGTTCGCGTAGCGTCTCGTAGAGAATCGGTAAATTATTGTGACTCGACAGCACTTGCCAATGGTGACTAGATCTGAGAGTTACCAAACAGTGCAAAATTAGGATAGTTTATTCAAAATATAGCCATAGGAGCACCATTATTATGCGGATGTTCAAAGTCACCGCTTGCGTTCCCAGTCAAACACGCATCCGAACTCAGCGCGAACTGCAAAATACTTATTTCACAAAATTAGTCCCTTACGATAGCTGGTTCCGCGAGCAACAGCGGATTATGAAAATGGGCGGTAAAATCATCAAAGTCGAATTAGCTACTGGTAAACAAGGTGCTAGCACTGGTTTACTCTAAGGATTAGTTCGATAACACTACCGTTTGGATTGAGGGATCGAGCGCAGCTTAATCGCAAACATACCTACGGATATTTATTGGCGATTGAGATTTGTGTTAGTCTACTCAATCAAACAAAAGAGGTTAGAAATAACCTCTTTTGTCATTTGGATCTCAAGCTTGGAGCGTGATTTATGGCAACCGCCAAGGCGATTAGGAGATCTCAACCCTTAATGCAATACCCCCGACTTCTCCAAGAAGCGGCTCGCGTTTGTCGGGTTTCCCGACGGATTAGCGAGACAAGACAGTCGGGGGTATGTCCGAAGCTGGCTGGACGGTTGCTATAGCTAGACAATTAACCGCGACATAGCTTGAGCGATCGAGTTTTTTTGCTCCTCATCATAACCCCAGCGAGTCAAAAAGTCAGTATAGGCACCAGCGCCAGCCCGGATCGTACCTACCAATTCTCGGCACATTTCCTGAATCTGAGGTAGATTCAATTGTTGGATAATTTTGGTCGTCCGTGCTGCTACGGTGGCAGAAGATGCCGCCATTTCCCGATCGTCTCGCCGCTGATGGTAGAGTTGTTGAGCGGTAGACATGGCAACGTTTTTGACAAGTAAATCGGCAGCAACATCTGGATTTGCTTGCAATGCGGCAATAATTTCCGGCTGGGGTTCGTCACAAATGGGATCTTTGGCAGTCAGATAAGTTACAAAAAATCCTCTAGCACCATTGGCTGTCTGTACTAATGCCGCTACAAAATCTTGGATTTGACTGGCTGTTAGCTCATTTTTTTTAAGCTGCGTCAAGAAAGTTTGAGTCAGGTCGATCGCTTCGTCAAATTTGACATTAGCTGGCACAGACAAAGTAGATGAAGACATAAATAAGTTAATCGAGCGTCGAGCGTTAATAGTTGTCAGCAAATTTAGATCGTGACGAAATCTGAGCGGGTGTCTGAAAAATCCAATTGCTTCGTTTTGAGTGGGTAAATCCCCCTTTCTAAGGCTTGCTCGGGGGGATTCTGATGGTTTGCGGGTGTGAAGTTGTCGCGATCGAAAGTCACGACCGAGATCGCAGGTAACTTACAATGAGAAATACCCACTCACAGATATTATTACTCAAAATAGTTATGACTTTAAATAAAAGTCCAGATCCTCGGCGCAAAAAAATAGGCGGTTGGATTTTGGCCAGTACTGTCTCTGCGGGTGCATTACTATGTGTCATCGGAATCATGATTTTCCTGACCTCTTGTAGTGCTGTTTCGAGCGAAGCTGCTAGCAGTAGGATTTTTAACAAACTGTCGCTCGAGTATATCGGTGAGTACATTATCCCCGACAATTTTCAGTATAAACAGACTACTGTGGGTGGGTTATCGGGACTAACTTACGATCGGCAGCGCGATATTTTTTATGCAGTTTCTGACGATCGCAGTGACATCGCACCAGCTAGATTTTATACGCTCAAACTCGATCTCGACACTAAAAATGCTCGCGTCAAACTAAATAAAGTAGATATCGTCGATGTAACGCTGCTCAAGCAAGCAAATGGGGAAACTTATCTCAAAGGGCAAATTGATACCGAAACAATTGCCTTGACACCCCAATCCTCTGTATTTATCTCTAGTGAGGGAAATCGGGGCAAAGATATTCCGCCATTTATTAACGAATTCGACCTCAAAACAGGTAAAGCCAAACAAGCCTTACCCATTCCCGAGCGTTATCTCCCGGATACAGAAAGTAAGCGGGGAATCCAAAATAATCTGGGGTTTGAAGGGATGACACTCAGCCCGACAGGGACATTGCCAGCTAGCGGCGAACCTTTACGGCTGTTCGCCACTACCGAATCATCCTTGATGCAGGATAAATTTGTCTCTAAAGTGGGTGAAGATGGCAAAATTCCTGGTGCTAAAAATCGGTGGTTGCATTATCTACTGAGCAATCGACCCGAAATTATTAGCGAACATCTCTATCAATTAGATCCGCCCCCATTAGGCGCACTCGAACACGGCTTATCGGAAATTCAATCGATCGATACTAGCGGTCATTTTCTTACCTTGGAGCGATCCTTTGGCTTGTTTGGCTTCCGCGTCAAATTATTTCAAGCGAGTATGGCAGGTGCTACCGATACCAGCAAGATTGCCAGCTTCAAAGACAATAACACTATTCAACCCATCAAAAAACAGCTTGCCTTCGACCTCAAAAAATTGGACATGCGCCTAGACAATCTCGAAGGGATGGCACTAGGCTCGCGCTTGCCCGACGGCAGTCAAACACTACTGCTCGTAAGCGATAATAACTTTACTAACAAGCAAATTACTCAGCTTTTACTGTTTAAATTTAAGCAAGGTTAGGTGTAAATTCGCCATCCAATCGGGTCGAGCCGCACCATAATCTGCCCGCGATCGGCAAATATCGCAGAGATTTGGTGTCAGTTAGGAACCAAACCTCTGCACTTAATTTGCGATCGATTGCTCTACCCAAGCGCATCGCGCCACTCGTCAGTCGTTTGGGTAAAGCACCAGCCGATTTAATTATCTTGAATTAAATGGATGTGTTTGTAGCCGAGCTTGATCGTAAAGACATCGCCCTCTTTTAAACCCATGCCTTTGGTATAAGCAGAGCCAATTAACAACTGACCATTTTTATGCACGGTAGCTTTATAGGTGGCAACTTTACCACGACTGTCTCTACTAGTTTCATCGAGCTTGACACCTTTCGCTGAGAGCACGGCATCATAAAAGCCCGAGAGATCGGTACGCACGCCGCCAGAAGCAGAAGTTTTTATGTAGCCACATTCCTTGGCTGTTTCGCGCTTAGCAAGATGTGCTAGCTCCTTAACTTTTTGGAGCAGAGCCTTACCAGTGAGCGGCGTTGCGGTAGAAATGACGTCAGTTGATGCCTCAGTTTTTGCAGCTACTTTTGCAGATTTATCTGCTTTGGCGGCTGGCGGAGCTGTCTTGGTAGCAGTACTTTTAGGAGCTTTGGGAGCAGATTCTACTTTAGTTTTAGCCACGATCGTAATTAACAGGATGTTAATTTCATTATGCACTTAATAACTGCCATAATTACTATTTGTGCTAAAAATATTTTGCTAATCGATCGTTTTAGGTAGCTCAAAAAGCTCGAATCCTTCAGATTTTGTCATTTGGGTTTATCAAATTGCCATCGATCGCGGATCTGGTAGCGAGGCTATTTGCTAATTTATCGGCAATTCCCTCGATCCAAGCTTCATCTTGCTTGGTATAACTACGGGGAGCATTGGCACCCAAAATCATTACTCCATCTGTACCTAATGGCTGACAAATGATGCCTTGGGTGTTGACAGGTAAATAGTTGAATTCAATTCTTCCTGGGTAGACTTTTGTATCTACTAGATAAATAGCTTTTTGTTTGGCTAAAACTCGATCGAGGATCGCCCCGGGTGTAACTGTCGCGATTGGTGCCAAAATCCCCCGTCTGAGCAAAACTTGCCCGCGATAATAAACGACGATCGATCGCGTCACTGTATTCGTCAGTAGTAGATGTGAAGCCCATGCTAATTCGGTTTTGAGTGCATCCGGTAACGTGGGTAATAGTTCAAATCCCTCTGTCCCCTCTAGCACAGTGCTATCGGGTTTTCTAGGCTGAACTTGCTGCCACAACAACCCCGTTAAAATTAGTACTGCTGTCAAAACTACACCCACGGCATCCGATCGCGCCTGAGAGTCGGTTAATGCTGGCGTCAGTACCCGATTTAACATTAACAAAGTCCCGGCAATGCTACCTGCGGCGATCGGCAGGAGTCGGACGATCCGACCGTTATCTTCTTTCATAGCTATCTACACTCTCCGCAGCACTCTCAACTAAATTTTTGATTTGGGTAGTTCAAATAGACTAGAATAACAGGGTGGAGTCACATCAAAATGCTGGTGAGTTATGCCACCAGCATTTTGCGCTTATCGCATCCACGTCGAATTGTTTAGAACCTAGCTGGTGGCATCCTCCATTTGGTCTTGTAGAATGGTTCACAACCTAGATGGTGGGCATTGCCCACCCTACATTTGGTCTAAAGCCTAAAGCCTAAAGTTCATCAGGCTCGATAATCCGTTGAAACAAATAACCCGTACCTCTAGCGGTGAGAATCAGTTCGGGATTGCTAGGATCTTCTTCCAATTTAGCGCGGAGCCGCGAAATATGAACGTCCACGACTCTAGTATCGACGTGACGTTCGGGAGTATAGCCCCACACCTCTTGGAGAATTTCCGATCGGGAGAAAGCCTCGCCCGATCGACTCACGAGTAGTTCGAGGAGACTAAACTCCATCCCGGTGAGCCGAATCCGTTCGTCGGACTTATACACTTGGCGCTTATTAGTATCGATCTTGATGGTAGCAATCTGGATCACTCCAGAACTGGGAATGCCATTGAGTCCATTTTTATCAACCCGCCGCAATACCGAACGAATTCGGGCTTCGAGTTCTTTGGGAGAAAAGGGCTTGACTACATAGTCATCTGCACCCAACTCTAGTCCCGTGATGCGATCGGCGACATCGCCCAATGCCGTCAACATGATAATGGGGACATCAGATTCTTTGCGTAGCTCCTGACATACCCCGTAGCCATCGAGCTTGGGCATCATCACGTCAAGCACGACTAAATCGGGGCAGGTTTCGCGAAAAGTTTCGAGGGCTTCTTCCCCATCTGCCGCTGTAACTACATCATAGCCAATCATGGAGAGGCGAGTTTCTAAAATGCGACGGATGCTAGCCTCATCATCAACGACCAGAATAGTTTCCTTATGATTTTCCAAGCTTATCAAAGCTCCTATCGTATAGTGGTAATTTTTTTAACGTTAACTTTTAACATCCTACGATCAAGATTATCATTGATTTTAGACAAATTGGTGCAGTCCAACCCCTTCATTAATCGGAATTGCGTCGATTGAGGCTTCAACATTCTTAACATTTTTTAACTATTATTCAAGCTCGAATTGTCTAGCCAACATGGGTAGATTGTCGATCGGTCAGTCCGCCCGACTAGTATTGAAGTGGATTTCGATCGCTACTCCCCTCTACCCATTACCCTCTACCCCTCTACCTATTACCCTCTACCCCCTACCCTCTACCCTCTACCCACTACCCCCTACCCCCTACCCTCTACCCCTAACCTCTCCAGAATGGCAAAACAGCCGCGCACATCCTACGTTTGTAACGAATGTGGATCGACATCCCCTCAATGGTACGGAAAATGTCCGATTTGCAATACTTATGGCTCTTTGATCGAACAAGCACCACCCTCG
>NZ_JANMZA010000232.1:0-9231 GCF_031382685.1 Chamaesiphon sp. OTE_8_metabat_110
GATTGTTTGACAACGTTGAGTTTTTCAACTTCGACAGTCAGCCGATCTGATAGTCCATTGATAATACTCCCAAATTCTAGCTGTAAGTCTGCCATCCCCTTGACGATCGTGTCAACGGTATAACTAGCCGCTTGGGTAACAATTTCTTTGTTCTTGGCTAGTTGCGCTTCTTCTTCTTTGGTAGCAACTTTAGAACCCGGTCGATATTGCTCTGCTAGAATACGATCTAGTTCTGTGAGGATCTGAGTCTTACTATCTTTTACTACTGCCATAATTTAGATGCCTTAAGGATAACAACGCAGGAAAACTACTCTGTGTGCGATGCCGCAGAGTTGGGGATTATCTCAATCGCCTATTAATTGTGCCCAAATATCTACTGTAATTAACCTAAATGCACGCCGATTATTTGCCGATCGACATTGAGGGCTGTCATTACTTTAATAGTACTATTGTACCTTACAAGTGTTTTACTGTCAATACTTTATAGGAAATTTGTACTAAGTCAACTCGATCGACCGTTAAAATCTAGCTTAAAAATTAACTTTAAGATTGGAAATTCACTACATGTCAACACAAACGCCCATTACCGATCGTTCCGACATCAATTTAACCGATCCACAATATTATCTGAGCCGAGAATTGACTTGGCTAGAATTTAACGCTCGTGTTTTACATGAAGCAATGGACGAGCGGACACCATTAATCGAACGCCTAAAATTCATGGGAATTTTTAGCTCGAACCTCGATGAATTCTTTATGGTAAGAATTGCCGCCATCAAACAACAAATTGAGGCAAAAGTCACTCAATTAACCATAGATGGACGAACGCCCAACGAACAACTAGCAGTAGTAAGCGATCGCGTCCAGCAGCTAATTACCAGACAGCATCAGCATTTTGAGACAGTCTTGCGTCCGGCAATGATTCAGCAGGAGATTTACCTGCTGGATTATTTTGACTTAAATCAAGAACAATGTAATTATCTCCAAAGCTATTTTGAAGAGCAAATCTTTCCAGTTCTGACACCATTGGCTGTAGATCCGGGACATCCATTTCCCTACATCTCAAATTTGAGTTTAAACCTAGCGGTAGCGATTAAACATCCCGATACTGGTGAAGAATTATTTGCCAGAGTCAAAGTGCCACAAGTGTTACCGCGATTTATTAAGTTACCCGTCGAATTACAACAGATCGATCGTACCCACCCCCTGCAATTCGTCCGCGAAGGCACCACCACCGAGCAGCGCGAACCAGCCCAAACTTGGACGGGCATTTCCCTCGAACAACTGATCGCGCACAACTTAGAATCCCTTTTTCCAGGGATGAATATTCAAGATTGTTATACATTCCGAGTAACGCGTAATGCCGATATCAGCGTCGCTGAAGATGAAGCTGAAGATTTACTCCAAGCGATCGAGCATGGCTTGCGGAAGCGGCGTAAAGGTGGCTCTACAGTGCGAATCGAGATCGACTCGACAATGCCAATTCAGATCCGTCAGATGCTGCAAGAGGAGCTAGAAGTCACTGAGCAAGATCTGTATGAAGTAAATGGGATGTTGGGATTGGGAGATCTGATGTCTTTTTTAGCATTACCCGTCCCCGAACTTAAAGATCCACCGTGGAATCCGGTGATTCCAGCTTATTTACGACGGATGAAAGTAACTGAAGATAGCAGTAACTTTTTTAAATTAATTGCTGAGAAAGATTTTCTCGTTCATCATCCCTATCAGTCCTTTTCAGAAACGGTAGAACGGTTTATTACCTGTGCGGCGAACGATGCGAAGGTATTGGCAATTAAGATGACGCTCTATCGGACAACTGGAGATTCACATATTCTCAAAGCGTTGATTAAAGCCGCTGAAAATGGCAAACAAGTATCGGTACTAATCGAACTAAAAGCCAGATTTGACGAGCAAAATAATATCAATCTCGCCCGCAAACTAGAGCAGGCTGGCGTTCACGTCGTGTATGGATTAGTCGGCTTAAAAACTCACACTAAAGTAGTCTTAGTCGTCCGCCGTGAAGATGAACAAATTCGCCGCTATGTGCATATCGGGACGGGTAATTATAATGCCAAGACATCTAAGCTATATACCGATGTGGGGATGTTTAGTTGTCGTCCCGAGCTTGGGGCGGATCTGACGGATCTGTTCAACTATCTAACTGGTTATTCCCAACAGCGAGCGTATCGCAAATTATTAGTTTCACCCGTAAATTCACGCGAATCATTCGATCGACTAATTCAACAAGAAATCGACCACTGTCAAGCCGGAAGAGCTGGGCGAATCGTCGTCAAGATGAATGCTCTAGTCGATTCAAAAATCATTGCTAATCTCTACCGTGCCTCCCAAGCTGGCGTCTCGATCGATCTGATTATTCGGGGGATGTGTTGTTTGCGTCCTGGAGTACCAGGCGTGAGCGAAAATATTCGCGTCATCAGTATTATCGGTCGTTATTTAGAGCATTCACGAATCTATTATTTCCAAAATGGTGGTGATGCGATCGTCTTAATTGGGAGTGCTGACTGGATGACTCGCAATCTCGACAGGCGTGTAGAAGTCATCACGCCGATCGAAGATCCTGATATCTCTAAAGATCTGCAAGAAATCTTGGGGATTATGTTAGCTGATAACCGTCAAGCGTGGGATATGCAATCCGATGGCAGTTATAAACAACGTCGTCCGCAAATTGGCACTGATGAAGAAAGTACTCAGCAAATCTTGATGGAGATGGCAGGTAATTAATTAATAATTAATAATTGATAATTAATAATTAATTACCTGCCTGTCTTTGCACTATCTAGAAGCTCAATCGATGTGAGGATCGAGATAGTGCAACTGTTCGAGTATTTCGCCTACTAGCCACCGCTGCTCGGCGAGATCGAGATATTTGCCGAAAGTATATAGTGGTAAATAATATCTGCCGTCAGTCTGCATATGCTCTATTTGATAGTAACGCTGCACGGAAGTTTTAAATTGAATACCACCTTGAAAACTCAATCTGCCTGTTGTTTGGCAATGTATATTTTGGATATCTTCCAACTCGATCGTCAAGCTAGAAATTGCGATCCCGCCTAATTTCGTCTGACAGATTGCTTGTCGAGCAACTATTTCTATTTCATGTTGACAGATGACAACGTTACCAAAATGCCATAGTACGCGCATCATCCACGGAGTTACTACGATGCCAAATAGTAACAATGGTAGCCATAACATACTAGGTAAAACGGCTGCGGACATCAGCCACCAGCCAGCCAGCGATAGTGACAACAATAATGTCGCAGTTAGAAAAGTTTTTCGGCTGCTACGCGTTGCCAACCACATCGGCGGAATGACTATTTTCATCGTATCGCCGTGATGTGAAATTTGGGCGATCGGCTGTTTGGGACGATCGACTTTAGCGGCAATTCTGCCATTCAAAGCATCTAAAGCTTGGGCAGCATTGCGATAGCGATCTTCTGGGATCGGCTCTAACAATCTCTCTAACCAATTAGCAAAATCGGGAGAAGTTTTGACTCGGTGGCGAAAATCTATTTTCATCAGTTTGACGGGTAGATCTGCCGGATCTTGTCCAGATTTGAGATAGAGTAATGTCGTCCCCAAGCCATATAAATCCGTCGCTAACACCGCTTGTCCGCGAAATTGTTCGGGAGCCATATAACCATAAGTACCAACGATCGTACTGCCACCTGTAATGGTAAGGTGATAAGTATCGCGCACTGCTCCAAAGTCTACTAAATAAATCTCACCTGACTCGCTCCACAACAAGTTTTGCGGTTTGAGATCGCGATGAATAATGGGTGGTGTGAACGTCTGAAGATAAATTAAAATCTCTAAAATCTGGGTGGCAATGTCCCGCAGATCTTCTTCACTAAACACATGTCCCGACTCCACCCAATCAGTTAAAGTCCGCCCCGGCGCGATCGCTTGCACGAGACAAAAAGCATCTTCTCCAGCGATCTCAGTCTGAAAAGCATCTAAATAATGAGGAATCGCCGGATGATTTAGTTGCGCGAGGACTTTGGCTTCTCTCTCGAATAATTCGAGCGTCTTCCAGTCTCGCATCCCCCGCAAACTCAAGACTTTAATTGCAACTTCAGTTTGAGATCGATCGTCTACAGCACGATAAGTTTTACCACTACCGCCTTCACCTAATAAGTCTAGAAGCTGATAGCTATTTCCCTGCGTCGCAACGATCTGTTTCATTACTTTATCTGTCTATATTATCGAATTAAGGTTCGCATCTAGACGATCTAGATGGTGCTATTTTAATTAACTCCAGCGCATTTATGCCTTGACGATTCTTTTGCAGTGGATTTCCACCATAGCTAATCAATCGATCGGTTATGGGGAAGAAATCTTTTTTAGCAAATACATGTAATGCTGTATCACCATGCTTATTCACAGCTTTAATATCTACTCGATCTCGAACTAGTAAGTCTAGGATATAGAGTGCTAGCGATCGCTGCTGTCGGCAGCCATAAGAGAATTCATCAAGATTGCTAAGCAGATGCAGTGCTGTATTGCCATCTCGATCGACAAGATTGGGGTTAGCACCTTTAGCTAGGAGTAACTTAACGATCTTTGGCGCAGAGCGAGATCGATCGAATGGTGGCGCAGCAGGGCTAGTAAAAGTAGCTGGTGTAAAGCGATCCCCATCGCCATCGTTAGTGGCGGCGTCAATCGCGCTCATTAGGGGAGTTTTACCATCTCCGTCTGGAAAGTTGACTTTAGAATTTCGCGACAGCAACAGTTTGACAGCATCGAAATAATTCTTTGAAATCGCAATGGTGAGCGGAGTTTCGCCTTGATAATTTCGTAGATCGGTTCTCGCTCCATTAGCTAATAAAATATCGATGAGGCTGACCCCGTTATTACGTTCGATCGCTAAGTGCAAAGGTGTATTTCCTTGGCTATCGGTTTGGTTGATATCTAATTTTGTCAACATTAATTGCTGGGCGATCCATGTAGTTTCCGTCTGCTTAAATTTTCCACCGCTATTGGCAAAAGTATGCCAGAGTGAATATTGATTTTCGGTCGTGAGTGGCTGAGGATCGGCATCACGTTCGAGCAGATACTTTACTAATTTGACATCTTGAGATTTTACGGCAGACATTAGCAGCGTCGAGCCATCACTACCCTTGAGATTGATATCAGTTTTATAGTCTAATAGATACATGATAATTTGTGTCCGCCGAGCGCAATCTTTGTCGTCGCCACAAGGCATGTTAATCGCTTCATGGATTGGTGCCCAGCTATTACTATTGAGCGTATAAATATTTGCACCATTTTCGAGTAAATATTTGACAATTTCAACCTGTTTATGCTCGATCGCACAGTGCAGTAAGGAACCAGCTCTAGAGGGGGAAACAGCAATATAGCTGCGTCCAGCATTGACAACAGTAGCATTGACACTCACGCCGCGATCGAGATACTGCTGAAGAGATGTTACGTCATTGCGCTCGATCGCATCACAAATATCGCGGGCGGGGAAGCCAAGTCTAGTTGTGAATGCGTATCGATATTCATAAATTAGCGGCACAAATATCGCCAAAATCGTAGCGGCAATCGTGGCACCTCGCCACGGAAAACCAATTTTAGCCCCTCGTTGAATGCGAAACCGATTTGGTTTTTGTAAGGCACTTAGAGCCGCTGCTGCCGATGGAAACCTAGCAGATAAATCTGGCTCCAATATCGTTTCTAGCCAGTCGGCAAAACGATCGGAGATATTCACATGTGCGCGAAAATTTAGCTTTAATCTTGCTTGCGGCAAATCCGCAGGCGATCGATGAGTCAATAGATATAAAATAGTCGCACCCAAGCCATACAAATCACTCGCAGGTACCGCCAAACCCCGAAACTGTTCGGGTGCCATATAACCAAAGGTACCCGCAACCGTGCTGCCTTTGAGCAGGGTATTATTGTAAACATCCTGCACTGCTCCAAAATCAACGAGAAACACTCGTCCATCATCGTTGCGAATGATATTGTGAGGTTTGAGATCGCGATGAATCAGCGGTGGGGATTGTTGGTGGAGGTACGCCAAAATTTCGAGTAGCTGACTGGCAATATCCCGCACTTCGGCTTCAGTGCCGCGCCAGCCAGATTGCACCCAAGCAGTCAGCGGCTTCCCAGGTGCGAGTTGTTGGACGATATAAAAGGCGCGATTGGTGGGAGTATCGACATGAAAATACTCCAGATAGTTGGGAATCTGAGGATGGTTGAGCTGCGCGAGGACTTTAGCTTCGCGCTCGAAGAGTTCGAGCTGTTTCCAGTCATTGAGGTGGCGCAGGGAGAGGATTTTGATGGCGACGGTGGCTCCATCCTCCAGCCGAATCGCGCTGTAGGTGCTGCCGCTACCACCTTCACCCAAATGTTCGACAAGCTGATAACGTGTATCGACGATCGTCCCTGAAGCGTTGGCAATTTCCATAAAATTCGTCAACTATTACCGCTTGGGTTGTCAAGCTGCTAATCCGATGAGATCGTTGGCGTAGCCTCCCGTAGGCGATCGCATCTCGCCATCACTACTACAATTATCGACAACCCCCACCGGGAGTTTTCCCAGAACATTAACAAAAATTTACAATTCAAATACTAGTAAATCGATCGACGATCGGGAAATTTTGAGATCGTCTGAATAAATCGAAAGAATCTCCCCAATAGGAAGTTATAGCTCTGACAACAGCAGTTAAATTGCTTCGTCAGGAAAAACCTAGCTGGAAAATCGAGCGATGCCAATACACAATATTTATGACAGCAGATTCGATCTGTCTACACACGAGCTTGATAAATATCTCGATAATCTAATGCCTCGATCGAATCCTGGCTTGAAACGCACCCTACTTGAAAGCAATCAGATTGGGATGACTGGTATCCGTCTTGCTAGATTTATTTTGCGTGAATCTAACCGAGTAGATGTCAAGGTTTGTATATCAGAAAATAAAGTTGATTGTTATAGCTTGGTCTTCAATTTAATTGGTTTATCAGAAGATGTGGCTTACTCTCAAACTGTTGTCGCAGTGACGATCGCCGCACATGAAGTCGGGCACGCTCTTCAGCCACAATTCGAGAAAAAACTTATCAGTTTGCTGGGAAAGACCCCGATTCTGTATGTCGGTCGCTTTACTGAACTCATCATATTCATGATAACGCTTATAAAATCTGGTATGTTATCAGATCTCAAAAGAGCAGTTGAGTCTTATTCAATAGCGCAAAAAAAATCTCAAATTCAAAATGAATATATTCAATATTCCGAAATAGATCGAGATCGACAATATCTCAACCAATCTCAACCTCCCAAGCGAAATTATCTCGTTTGGGCGATCGGTGCGATCGTAAAATGTGGTTTTACCTTATTATGTATGCCGCTTTATTGTGCGATGTTGCTAGCTGTTATTATTCTGATACCTCCATCCATCTGCTGCCTGTTTATATGTAGAATGACTATTCTGCTGACTGAAATCGATGCGTCTGTAAGAGCGATGTATATATTGAAACATTACAAGGTTTTGGATGTACGGCAACTGAAGGCAGCACGAAAATTTCTCATAGCTTGTGGGTTCACCTATCTTCATTATTGTAGCGGTCGATTGTAATCCCATTTTCCTCAGAAAATCAAATAGAGTCGCTACATGTCGTCTACTCACATCTTGCACCAATGCCTAAATACTATTACTAAGCGTAGATCTAGGGTAACTACCAATATTTTTATACTAGTGCAAGATCTGTGTCTACTCAATTTAAATCGGTTTGACATTCGATCGAAACCCAGATGGTTAGAATAATCTAATTATTAATTAGGCATTGCCGATTTGGAGGATGATTTGCCTGTGAAATTTAGGGCAATTCATGAATTGCCCCTACTCTAAATTTCGCAACATTGCTCGATCGAGTGAATCATACTCCAAATCAGTAACGCCATTAATTATTTCCCTGCATCCCAGGTAGTAGCGGCATCGGTGACTGCTTGCTCGACTGTTTTTTCGCCAGACATTGCCGCTTGGAGATTTTCATAGATAGCTTTTTTCAGGACATCAAGATTTTTCAATGGAGGAATTAAGATCTCTGATTGTGATAACTGCTCGGCACTAATCAATTTACCGCGATCGAGTGCCGATTTATCATCCCCGCTTTCTAATTTAGTCTTATAATCAGCCACTGCTTTGATATTAGAAGGTAGCGTATCTGAGGCTTGAGCGAAGGCTAATTGATTGGTGGCATTAGTGATAAATAAGGCAAATTTAACGGCGGCGTCGGGCATCTTGGTGGTGCGGGGAACAACCAGATTCATCACCGCGACGCCTTTCTTGCCAGTTTGCCCGGTAATTTGGGGCGCGACAGCCGAGACTTTGGCGATTTGGGGGGCATTTTGAGCGATCGAATTAATGAATGGCGCTCCGGCTGAGAGCATCGCAGTTTCGCCAGCTTGATAGAGTTGAATCCCTTGTTTGTGCCCCTGAGTCAGGGCTTCCTTGGGCAGCAAGCCTTGTTTGTAGAGATCCACCCAATATTGAAAGGCTGCTTTGCCAGCGGGGGTATTAAAGGCTGCCTTGCCCTGTTTGTCGGTTAGTTGAGCGCCCATCTGGATCATCGATTCGAGGACATCGTTACTATCTTCGGGAACAAAGGTAGTGAAGAAGGCATATTTACCAGTCTTTTCTTTGATTTGCTTGGCAACTTGCGCCAGCTCTTGATAAGTAGTCGGCGGTTTAGGGACACCAGCTTTAGTAAATAGTTCTTGGTTATAGATAGTCACATTTGTCGTCAGATACCAGGGCAAACTAAAAGCTTTACCATCCAAGGTGCCAGCTTGCCAGATGCTCGGTAGGTACTCTTTATTTTCACCCTTAGTTAGAACGGGATCGAGGTTCAACCAGGCATTCCTAGCCGCCAGTTGAATCGCAAAATCGGGATTGAGATTGACAACATCCGGTGCCGTTTTAGCACCCATCGCCGCCTGAATTTTGCCCTGCATCGCGCCCCAGGGGATGTCTACCCAGTGGACTTTGATACTCGGGTTAGCCGCCTCAAATTTACCGATCGCATCCTTGAAATAATCATTAAACTTGGGCTGAAGCTCCATCGTCCAAAATTCTAATTGTGGGGCTTGGGTAGGCGATTTGAGACAACTCACCACGCCAGTTAGAATCAATCCCAACAAACCACACATCACAAACCGACGTAACTTAGCAATCTCAAACATTAAACTTAGCACCCTGCGATCGACATCAA
>NZ_JANMZA010000259.1:0-5953 GCF_031382685.1 Chamaesiphon sp. OTE_8_metabat_110
CAATCCGGACTGGAGCAGCAATGTTATCGCTGAATCCGTCGGCGTCAACTGGGCGAAAGCTGGCAACTCGCTAGACTTAGACTACTCGATTAACAACGAGAATTACAAGCCTTATTACGTCGTCAATGATATTCAAGCTAAAGGATTCGATCGCTGCTTATTAGAATCCCTCGAACCGCTGCAAATGCGGGCGTACATCGTCGTCCCCGTCTTGAAAAACAACCAATTGCTCGGCATGTTGGGTGTCTACCAAAACTCTGGCGCACGCAACTGGCAAGAATCCGAGCTTCAGACGATGCTCGACTATGCCAAAACCTTTAGCTTCCCGCTCCAACAAACTACCAGCCGTCGTCTCGCCCAGTTTCAAACCAAGAAAATGGAAGAGCGGCTCCAACGGGAACGGGGACTCTCCAAACTCCAAGAGCGGCTGCGCACTGCCAAAGATGAAAAAACTGTCTTCCAAGTCGCTACCCAAGATGGTCGCAAACTGCTCGAAACCGACAGACTGGCGATCTATCAATTCGACGCCGATTGGAGCGGTCGCTTTATCGCCGAATCCGCTGCTCCAGGCTGGGTAGACCTAATCGAAACCGTCCATATCGTCCAAGATACCTTCCTCCAACGCACCCAAGGCGGTCGCTACAAAGATGGCGAATGCTTTGCCGTGGATGATATCTACACCGTCGGACACCAAACTTGCCACGTTCAGCTACTCGAACAGTTTGAAGCTCGCTCTTATATGCTCGCGCCGATCTTTGGTGCCGATCGCAAATTGTGGGGACTGATCGCGGCTTATCAAAACGCCCACGTCCGCAAATGGCAAGAAGAAGAACTCGAAACTCTCCGCCAAATGGGGCTGCAAGTCGGGATTGCGATGGAGCAAATCGACTATATCAAACAACTCCAAAAACGTGCCGATCAAGAACAAACGATCAACCGGATTGCCGATCGAATTCGTCAATCCTTAGTCGTCGATGATGTCTTCGCCAGTGTCGTCCAAGAGATCCGCCAAGCTTCCAAAGCAGATCGCGCTGTCGTCTATGAGTTTAATGAAGATTGGAGCGGTCAAGTCGTCGCTGAATCCGTCGGTAGTGGCTGGGTGTCGCTGCTAGTCGAACAGAAGAAAGATGAAGTCCTTGCTGGCAATCGGGCGACAAGCGATCGCTGTATCCTGCGGAAATGGGCGCAAAAAGATATTACCGAAGAAGATACCTATCTCCAAAGCACCAAGGGTGGTAAATACGCCAAAGGTTCTAAGTCTACGGTTGTCAATGATATCTACGCCAGAAATTTCCCCGATTGCTACATCCAATCGCTAGAGAAATATCAGGCGAAAGCTTATATCCTCGCACCCATCTTCAAAGGTGGTGTCTTATGGGGTTTACTCGGTGTCTATCAAAACGATGCCCCCCGCGTGTGGGATGTCTCCGAATCCTCCGTCATCGAGCAAGTCGCCCTCCAAATCGGCGTCGCCTTGCAACTAGCTGAATACCTCGATCGGGTGAAAACTCAAGAACAGGAGTTATCCTCGATCGTCGATCGAGAACGTGCTAACCGTCAAGAATTGGAATCCGAGGCGCTGCGAGTCCTCAAAGCGATCGCCCCCTCCTTCCGAGGTGACTTGACCGTGCGTGCGCCCCTATCGGAAACCGAAATCGGGACGATCGCCGATGGTTACAATACCACCATTCAGAGCTTGCGCGAACTAGTCCGCCAAGTCCAAACCGCCGCAACCAGCGTCAGCAGTACCTCTAGCGAAAACAACCTGCTGGTCAATAACCTCTCCGCTCAAGCGCAACAAGAACTCGAACAGCTCGATCGCGCCTTGATCCAAGTGGACTTAATGGCAGCTTCGAGTAAAGAAGTCGCCGACTTCGCTCAAGAAGTCGAACTAGTCGTTCAATCCGCCAACCGCACCGTGCAAACTGGCGACACGCTGATGGAAAGCACCGTCGAAGAAATCTTAGAGATTCGATCGACCGTATCCACCACCGCCAAAAAAATCAAACGCCTCGGTGAAACCTTCCAGAAGATTTCCAAAGTCGTTAACCTGATCGAAAACTTCGCTACTCAAACCAACCTCCTCGCACTGAATGCTTCGATCGAAGCCACCCGCGCGGGTCAGTATGGTAAAGGTTTCGCAGTAGTAGCCGATGAAGTTCGCTCCTTGGCTTATCAATCTGCCAATGCGACCACCGAAATCGAACGCCTAGTAGATGAAATCCGGATCGACACCAACGACGTGACCGAAGCCATGGAAATCGGGATCGCCCAAGTCGTCCAAGGTACCAACTTAGTCAACGAAACCCGCCAGAGCCTCAGCGAAATCGTCGTAGCGACCGGACAAATCAGCGAACTAGTCAAAGCGATTAGTAAGTCCGCCAGCACCCAAACCAAACAGTCTCAAAAACTCAGCGAAGCAATGATCGATGTCGCCACGATCGCCAATCTCAGCTCCGACAGCGCCCTCCAAATCTCCGAATCTTGCCAACAGCTTATCACCACTTCGCAAGTGCTAGAGACTAGTGTGAGTCGCTTTAAGGTTGATTAGGGAATAGGGAATAGGGGATAGGGAATAGGGAAGAGGGAATATGGAGGACGCTTGCGTCCTAAACCCAGCTAAAACCTAAAATCCGAATCTCTATCCCCTATCCCCTATCCCCTATCCCCTATCCCCTATTCCCTACCCCCTATCCCCTAAATGACCGACGATCTAGATTTCCAAGAGTCACTCGATCGATACTTTGAGATCGAAGCGGCGGAATTACTCGAAACCATCGAACAAACCCTCCTGGGTTTAGTTGAAGAAAAAACGATCGAGCGCGTCCATACCCTGATGCGAGCGGCACACACCATTAAAGGCAGTGCGGCTAATTGTGGGTTCAAAACGATCGAGACCATCGCCCATCACCTAGAAGATGTCTTCCAGGCGCTCTACCCGCCCGAACTCGAAATCGACCCGGAACTAGGTTTGCTCTTAATGGAGGGCTACGATTGCCTGTATGACCCCTTGAGTGCCCTCCTCGCCAAGATTCCCTACGATGAAGCTGCTACCCTCGAACGGACGGCAACTCTATTTGCCAGACTGCAAACTCACTTAGGTGATTTTTTCGGACGCGAGACGCCATTACCGACCGCTGCCGAACTCGGGTTTGATGTGATTGGGTCGATCTTTACCGACAGTATCCCGCACGATCTCGAAGACTTAGCTGCGGCGATTGCCAGTCAAAATACGGCTAAAGTTCAGGAAAGTTTGACTTCCCTAGCCGAATTTTTATTAGAACTCGGTGGCTCTTATAGTTTGCCAGGGATTGCCGCGATCGCCAAGGCAACCCTTGCCGCTCTACAACGCCATCCCGGTGGTGTATTGGAGCTAGCGCCGATCGCGCTGGCAAATTTCCAGCAAGCACAAGTCTCGATCGTCGGCGGCGATCGATCGGTGGGTGGCGAAGTATCTTTAGAGCTGGCTAATTGGAACGAACAGTCTACCGCTACACCAGCAGCCACAGTCCATGATGCGGATTCTTCACAATGGTTATCCCTCGTCGAACCGCTCGCCCCTACTGCGACTACTACCACGACCGATTTAGGTAGCTCCGAATGGTTATCTCTCATCGAAGATGGTACCACTGCTGAAGCCACCGATTTGGGTAGCTCGGAATGGTTGTCTCTCATTGAAGATGGATCTACCACCGCTGTCCCTGAGATCGCAACTACCGAGTCATCTACATCGGACTGGCTCTCTCTAGTAGACGAACCGCAGACAGTAGCAACCCCCGCGATCGAAACTACCGAGTCATCTACCGCAGACTGGCTCTCTCTAGTAGACGAACCGCAGACAGTAGCAATCCCATCCAGCGAACCGACTACTTCAGAATGGTTATCCTTAGTCGAGGATGAGTCCGAGCTGGTCGTGGATGCAGTAGTCACCGAATTCGATCCAGAGATTATTGAAATTGGCACCTTCGAGCCAGAAACTTTCCATACCGTCGTACCCGCCGCCGTTGAATATCCGCATCTGGCGTCGATCGAGCATCGTCCCGCCGCAGTTCAGTCTGGGTCAGAACTAGCCATTACGAATCGATCTGGCGTCGATCGGATCCTCCAATCGATTTGGCTCGGACAACCAGCAGCCACTGACGAGCTAGAACCACCCGCAGAGCGGGCTGCCGAGCCAGCTCCCGCCGATGCCGCCGTCAGCGTCCGCGTGGCGACAGTCCAACTCGAACGCCTCAGCCATACGATCGGCGAATTGCTCATCGACGACAACCAGCTCCATCTCCGCGCCGAGCAACTCCAAAAACTCGCCCAATCTACCGTCGAACAATACCGCCGCTGCGAACAGAAACTGCGACTAGTAGGCGATTGGGCAGATAAAAATGCCGCGATCGACGATCGACAAAAATCCTCATCTCGGCGCGATAAATCCAAAAAGCAGCGCAAACACCAGTCGGGGAAAAAAGCGGACAACCAGATCCAGACACAGTTTGATAGCCTCGAAATGGATGTCTACAGCGATCTGAGTATCCTCCTCCAAAACCTCACCGACGACATCGCCGAACTCGGCATTCGGGTGGGTAATTTGGTCGAAATGACTCAAAAATCGCGGATGACTATGGGCAAACGCAAACAACTACTTGCCGAAGCTCAATCCGAACTATTTGCCGCCAGAATGGTCGAGATCGCGGGCGTCCTCAACCGCTTCCCGCGCTTGCTCCAGCAGATGATCGCGTCCCACCGCAAACCCGCTCAACTCCAACTGATCGGTAGCGAAGTTTCGATCGATAAAATTATCGCTGAAAAACTCTACGATCCTTTACTACACCTGGTTAGAAACGCCTACGACCACGGCATCGAACCCCCAGAAGTGCGATCGGCTCAGGGTAAATCCGAGACTGGTACCCTCACCATCAAAGTCTACCACCAAGGCAACCGCACCAAAATCGAAGTCAGCGACGACGGACAAGGCTTGAACTGGACGAAAATCCGCCAACGGGCGATCGCACTCCATCTCCTCGACGCGAACACCGCCGACACCGCCACCGAAGCCGAACTTGCCGAAATCATGTTTGCGCCCGGATTCTCGACCGCTGAAAAAGTCAACGATCTTTCCGGTCGCGGCATCGGTTTGGATGTCGTCCGCGACCGTCTGGGTGCCTTACAGGGGACGATCGATGTCCGCTCTGTAGCTGGTAAAGGTACCACATTTATCATGCAATTCCCGCTCAACCTCACCACCACCCGATTGATGATTTGCGAATCAGGGGGCTTCGTCCACGCCTTGCGATCGGAAGCCATTTCGCAGGTATTATTACCCTCACCCGATCGGATTCAGTCCCAATCTCTGCAAACAGCACAGGGCACATCCACCTTCCTGCGGTGGGGTGAAGGTGCGGCTCAAAAATTAATTCCCATCTACCCAGTCAACAGTCTAATGGACTATCACTGTCCGATCGGTCGCGATCCTCAAGCTGTCGTCAATCTGTTCCCCCCCAAAGCCAAAAATACCCCCAACGCCCTACTCCTGCTGGATATCGATAACGAACAAGTCTGTCTCGAAGTCAGCCGGATCTTAGTAGAACAAGAACTCGTCGTCAAATCCCTGGGTCAAACCTTTGGATTGCCCAACTATGTTCAAGGTTACAGCGTCTTAGGCGATGGTAGCTTGACGCTCGCGATCGATCCGATCGAATTGCTCGCCCGCGTCCGCAATAGTACCGCCAAATTGCCACAGATTCCAACCGTCCAACCCGCGCTAGCAGCCGCTACCCAACCCGCTCTGGCTCCAGCTAGCGACGCCCCGATCCCCAAGGAAGTTGCCGATACCATCAACCAAATCAACAATCGCAACGCCACTCCCGGACGACAATTGCAAGTCCTAGTCGTAGACGATTCCCTCGTCCAACGCCAAAGCCTTGCCCGCTCCCTCACCAAAGCTGGCTGTCAAGTCATC
>NZ_JANMZA010000274.1:0-3285 GCF_031382685.1 Chamaesiphon sp. OTE_8_metabat_110
CTAGCAACATCCGGAGAAAACTGTGACGATCTCACCTCAACACTTACTCCCGCGCTGCTTATCCAATCGCATCGCATTTCTGGCACTTATCGGCCTAAGCTTTATCGGCGTTGGCTGTAGTAATGCACCTGATGCAACCACCAGCCAACCAACTGCCGAGACACTAGCAAATCCAGCCTTAGCACAGTCGCCAGCGTTACGATCGCCTGATGTCGTGTATGTCCCCACCCCACAAGCAGTAGTAGATCGAATGCTGGCAATTGCCAAAGTCAACCGCAAGGATGTGCTGTACGATCTAGGCAGCGGGGATGGACGGATTCCGATTACCGCCGCTCGCAAATTTGGGATTCGCGCCACGGGGATCGATATCAATCCCCAACGGATTAAAGAGGCTAATGCTAATGCTAAAACAGCAGGTGTAACCGATCGGGTGCGCTTTCTCAATCAAGATCTCTTTCAAAGCAAGTTTAGCGATGCCACAGTAGTAACGCTGTATCTTTTGCCCGAACTGAATGTCAAACTCCGACCGCAGTTATTGAGCCAACTCAAACCTGGTACCCGCATCGTCTCTCATGCTTTCGATATGGGCGACTGGAAGCCAGATCGTACCGAGCAAGTCAAGGCTGACGGTCAAACCAGCACAATTTACTTTTGGACGGTGCCTGCAAACCCGCCCGCCAATCTCAAAGCCAGTATTTAACGATCGCTAAATATTAGTCGTCAAACTTAAATATTACGAGCGACAATTACTCTACCTGCTAACTTAATTGCCAGCGATCGTTGCAGCGATCGTAACTTAAGTCGATAAAAAATCGGGTAGAAAATTTATCTCTACCCGATTTTCTTAATATTAAATTACGCGCTCTTATCGAGCGCGGGCAATTACAGTCCGATGGCGCGGTGTGTTGGGTGTAATCGTGGGAGTCTCAAAACCAGCATCGATTAGGGCTTGAGAAATATCCAGTGTAAAATAGCGATCGAGATATGGCTCGGTACTTTTGAGCAGCGTCAAGATATAGGGTGCCATCTGAGCATAAATATCCGACTCAGGATTCATATCCATAATCGCAATTTGTCCGCCCGGTTTGAGCAAGCGTTTGGCTTCTTGAAAAATCTCGCGGGTAGCTGTCTGTGGTAACTCATGACAGATCAAAAATAGTGATACCAAATCGTAACTATGAGCGGGTAAGCCCGTATGTTCTCCCGCAGCATGTACCCACTCAATCGGGGCGACTTGTTTCTGCTGGGTGCGGTAATTCGCCACGGCTAAAAAGTAAGGCGACAGATCCACACCCGTCAACTGGGCATCAGGATAAACTGACTGGATCGCAAACGTACTCATCCCCACACTACAACCGATATCGAGAATTGCTTGCGGTGGCGTCGGGAAAGCTTGCACGACTAGATCGTGATAACTTTGGCGGAGTTGCGTATCGCCAGTTTTGCCAGTTTCAGCAAAAATCTTGGCATGAACCGAATAAGCAGCAACTTCGACTTCCATCGCCGCATCCCAACTCATATTCCCCCGATCGTAAGCATGAAAGGAGGTGAGATAATACTCGGGATACTGGAGCTTGGGGTTGGTAATCTGGGCTAAATCTGCCTCCCACTGCGGCGACAATGCCTCTGCACCGCCTCGCGAGCGCAAAAACTTCACATCATCCCGCCACGCCACGCCGATCGCCTCAGCCCGTTTGATAATCAATTCCCGCGCTTGATGTTTGGCTAATTTAGCCAGCGGTTTGATGGCAAGTAAGCCATTTACCATTTGGCTGACGAGACGATCTGTAAGTTTGAGGGTAGCAGTCATAATTTAGGGGATAGGGGATAGGGAATAGGGGGTAAGAGGTAAGAGGTAAGAGGTAAAAGGTAAGAGGTAAAAGGCGATCGAAATTTACCCACTCCCCCAGTCTCCCAGTTATGTAGTGGCTCGACACGACTAAAACTGTGGGTAAAGCGATCGCTCAAAATGTTACTCATTGTATTTTTCAGAGTTATGAATGCCCACAGTTTTAGTCGTGTCGTCCCAGTAGGGTGGGCACTGCCCACCACATAGGTTTCAGCTATTGTAACTGACTTGAATATTGGGAACAACCAATGAGTTAGAGATTAATTAGGGTGCGAGTCTATCGATTTGCCACTTGCCTGCGACTAATTGATAGCGTAACCTGTCATGGAGGCGACTGGGACGACCTTGCCAAAATTCAATTTCTTGGGGAATTACCCGCACGCCTCCCCAGTGTGGGGGTTTGGGAATTTCGCGATCGAGATATTCTGATTCTAGCTGTTGCAATCGCTGTTCGAGGATCGATCGATCGCTAACAATTGCACTTTGCTCGGAAGCCCAAGCACCTAATTGACTGCTGGGTGGACGACTGTGAAAATAGCTGGTAGCTTCGGATTCTGAGACGAATTCTATTTTACCTTCAATCCGCACTTGTCGCTCCAAATCGCCCCAGAGGAATACTAGCGCAGCATAAGGACAGTGCTGGAGTTCGACTCCTTTTTGACTATTGTAATTGGTATAAAATACAAATCCGCGATCGTCTACAGCCTTGAGCAACACGATTCGCGCGGAAGGTTTGCCCTCAGCCGTTACTGTCGCCACTGTCATCGCATTGGGTTCTAATAGATTAGCAGCCAGAGCTTGCTCGAACCACAATTGAAATTGCTCGTAAGGGTTCGCCAGGGCATCTGATTCTGATAATCCAGCCTGTGTATAGTTTTTGCGTAAGTCAGCAATTTTCATGAATTAGTGAATAGTGGATAGTGAATAGTAAAGGTTATAAATAGTGCAGACGAAGTAGGAAAAAGTCTTAACTATCCACTATCTACTATCCACTATCCGCTACTCCTCTCGATCGAGCATTTTTTTCGCGTCTGCTAATTTGGCTTTTTGTTCGTCGCTTATCTGTGGATACGCTAGATCTAACTCTTTGAGACGACTACAGATGATATCAGCTACAGCTAGCCGTGTAAACCACTTGCGATCGGCAGGAATGATATACCAGGGCGCGGCTTTGGTACTAGTATGGTTGAAGATGTCGGTATAGGCTGCTTGATAATCATCCCAGCGCTCGCGTCCTTTGATGTCGTCGGCACTAAATTTCCAGTGTTTTTGGGGTTCTTGAATGCGCTCTAGGAATCTTTTTTTCTGCTCGGCTTTGGAGACATGTAGAAAAAACTTGATGATAACCACACCATTATTAGTTAAATACCGTTCAAAGTCATTGATTTCTTGAAATCTTTGTTGCCAAATCTTCTTGAGATCTAGCTGTGGTAAAT
>NZ_JANMZA010000282.1:0-13753 GCF_031382685.1 Chamaesiphon sp. OTE_8_metabat_110
CCCGGACGTGCTTTAATATCTACTTGCAGTTTGACAGGGTTGCGGACAAATAGAAATAGTTCGTGGTCGGTATTTTGGATCAGGGTTTCGCTGATATAATGACCGACACAACCACTGGCACCTGTGACAAGAATACGCATCAAACTAGGAATTAGAAATTAGAGGGCATTATACAAGATCGGTGACGGCTCCGCGAACTTAATTGTTGCGTGTAAGTTGCTAGCCGGATCGTTTTCTTGATTCTAAGATCCACTCACCATCCATTTAAGGATACCAAGGATGCGTTCGACTGGGGTAACTTGATATTCGTTCAGATCGAGCGTTAGATCTTTATTTTCAAGTTTGAGGAATTGCCACAACTTCCCGCTGGTAACGCAGCCATAGATGACCGAAATCGGCTTGTCTTCATTTGCATTAAATATTTGAGCAGCGACCATTGCAGCAGCACACTGCCAAGCCCACATCTAACTCTCCTTTTTTTGCTTCCACTAACATTACGATCGGAGCTTGAATTATAGATGAGATCGTAGATTTACTTAATAAGAAGTCACAAAAACCATTCAAGCCACGCTCTCGTTCGCATAGCGTCCCTGTAGGGGAATCGACATTAAACTCTTCACCTGAAAATAGTTGGATTGGGCTGTCGGCTAGTCGCAACAATTCAACTAAAATTGGACTGACTAATAACTCTGACTTGGCCTTTTCAGATTTTGCCCTCTGCGCCAAGGGCAAATATTGTGCAAAAATGTTTAAGAACTCTGGCTTTGGTGATACTGGCGGTAGGGATTCGCAAAAAGATGACTCGATGAGATTTAAGTCGAATTGACCGATCGCACCTTGTAAAGAAAAATTATTATACGCCATAAATTTAGTTTTCTCCTACTTTATAAAAGTATCCTCGATCGCGATCGAAAGATGGCGGCGGAGTTGGCGAATGATATCCAAATTACCATCCGCTGATTTGTCTATGCTCCTGGTAATCGATCGCGTCTGTCGCGGCGGTACTTACCAAACCGATAGTCTAGCGGGCGATCGAGTGGATGCAGACTATAATACTCTCGATCGACAAATCTAATTATAGAAGTAGCCGACTCTGTTAAACCAAAAAAATAGGTGGTCATCTGGTTGGTTGTGGCAATTTGGGCGTAGTGGCTGGTAGTGCCTTTAGTCCGCCCTACTGCCTTGCGTAAAGCGCGATAGGACTCCAATCGCTGAGTAGCTAACTTCCGCTCTGTGCGGCAAGCAAACCAGCGAGTTTTAGCCGCAATTACTGGTTCGCCGCCGAACACGATTAAGAGATGGAGCAACACTCCCAGTGCCGTCATAATTGCCACAAAGATCCAACTAAGTCGGCTGTCTGATTGGGAAAGATACATGGTGTAAGCAAAAACGGCTGATGGCAATACTGCCCAGCAGAACCCAGTGACATACCAAAAAATCACCCAGAAAGTTAGCAATCTGTCGAACGGATCTTCCCGCCTTACCAGTTTGGCAGCATGGATTAACTGAGCAAATTTAAACTCAGTTGCCATGTAGAAAAACGGAAACAAACAGGTTGACAGCAATAGCAACCAAACTGGTGCATCGGTTAGTAATAGCCGAATTAGATAGTCAGCCAAGCTGTGAAAAATCAGGAAATCGAGAAACAAGTTAGCCCAGATTGGGAGCAACAAGAACATGTCTGCGGCACCATCTTCCGCAGCACTGTGAAAATGCTGTTGATTGAGATCGTAATAAAGCCAGTAATTGGTATCGTTTGGGAGAAAAACATTCCAGCAATCGCTCAAATGGTTGAGTTCTTTTTCGACAGGCGATGCGGTGCGATCGAGATTATAATTATCGGTCATGATGCTTTACCCCTAAAATCTATTTATTTACCAGTAATAAATCGCACGGCACCTTCGATCGATTCATAAGGTTTGTTGCCGCCTAACAGGGGTTGTAGGATGCCAGCTCTACCCCCACTACTGACTAGTAATACCTGTGGATTACTAGCAAATTTGACTTGTTTGGGATTGTTTTGAGCAGTTTCCAATCCATCTGTAATCAGTAAGGCAACATTGCGGGGCGGTTGTCGCCAGTTGCCAGCCTCAGACAAATACAAATCGCCGCGCTCGATGGTGCCGACTACATCGGAAGCCTGACAATTGGCAGGCTGCGCTAGAACCTTGCTAATTTTGGTGGTAAATTCCGTGCTGTTTTGCTGTGCTTCCTGCTGCCGTGATGCCATTGCCTGTTGATACGAGCTGAGCTGCTGCTGGTAAACTTTAGCTTGAAGATCGTACTGTTTTTGCAATTTGGGCAATTCCAGCGGGTTTACCGTCCCCGATTTGGGCATTGGGGTGGGTGTTTGGGGTGCGAGTGGCGGTTCTGACAGGTAGAAGCTATTCAAGCGCACTGATGAGGTACAGACTTCGGCTACGCGAATTTCTCCACCTACTTTTTTGACTAATTCGAGCAGAGGTTGAAGGTTATCGAGTTTGAGAGTGGGGATTTTAGATGCACCGACGCTGAATGTCCGATCGATCGCCACATAAATCCGGACTGGCGACGAGATCGCTGGCGGCTGGGGATTAGCAGCCACTGAAATTGGGGGAGTGGAATTACAGCCTGTTAATCCCCACATCAAACCAAGGATCGATAGTAACTGGAGCTTCATAGATATTGGTTATTGATTGCATATTTTGAGGGTGGAAATCGGGGTTAATGTTATTTGTCGATCTGCAATTGCTGCCGGGAAAATCGGTCTGAGTTTTCTGATAAGATCGATGCCGCGATCGTCGGTAAAATCTGTACGATCCGATCGTAAGATATTGAAATATTCAAACCGATCGATCGACCATAATCGATCGGTATTTGCCAATGGGTAGCAAGCGTAAATGCCGGAGCTTCGCGATCCAACATTTGCATCAGCCGAATCCAGTAGTAGATATCTTCACTGTCTTCAGGACAGCAGCGAGCGCAGATTTTTTTTAACTGAATAGCACTACTTCGCACGATGATGTTCTTGACTGCTGATTCCATGTCGCACATCCTTGCTATTGTGTGTGCGACGATTCTAATGTCAGCATGAAGAGAAAATCTACCCCCATCTGTCGGTAGTATTTCGACAGGTGTCGTCTAAGCTGGGGAAATAAAGTTCCACCGCCATCTATGCCGATCTCGATGCCATTCGAGTTTGACGATTTCGGCTGGGGGATACCGCCTGTCTCCATTTTCTTGGAAGGCGATTTGTCCGGTGATGCCTTGAAATTGATGATGCCCTAGTTTGAAGTGTCGATGTATCTGTTCCAATAACGATCGAGAGTCGTCAATGTGCGGAAATTGCTGGAGCATCTGATAAATTAGCAGCACCGAATCAAAGGCTGTGGCACTCCGCCATGTCACTTTATTGGCATCCCACAGGCGACTGGCAAGGGTACAAAACTCCTGAGCGGTGAGCCGTTTGCTATTGCAGCCATTCGTGCTGCTATCCCAGTGCCAGGGCAAACAGGTGATAATGTGGGGCTGAAGATCGCCGTTGGTGGAGTCTTTGGGCACGAGAATCGAATTACTAAAATTTTGTTTGTACAAGGTAGCCGAACCAGCCAACACACACCGATCGAGATTTAATTGGCTCAATAATCCGGTGTTAGCTAAGAAATTTGGATCGATTCTTGCATCGATAATAATAATTACAACATCTATCTCTTCACTATTGATTTGCTCGACATAATTACGCGCTCTAATATCTTCTTCGTTTAGATATCCAAAGCGCAATAAGGTTTGAAAGCTAGCAGTTTTTTTTGCTAGTTCATGTTCGATCGCTTGCAGATAGGAGTTGCTGTAAATACTATTTTCAGCATAGATAATTGCCGTCTTTTTGAGCGCAGGCAAATGGGGGAAAGCTGCTGGGTCTGACAGAAAATCAACTAATTTAGCGGCATTAATGGTATCGATCGGCGGAATCCTAAAGAAGCCTAACCGATCGCCAATTTCCAGCGATGATAATTCAGTTGAGGTGCTGCTAGAATTGACGAGGACGATCCCAGCCTGAGCGTATACAGGTACGGCTCTTTTAGTTGCCTCGCTGGAATAATGTCCAATAATTGCGATTAAATTTAGTTCCGATCCTAATCTCGTTAGATTTTCGGCTGTCCGATCGTCGCCATCATATAGATTATTAATGTCGTTAACTATTAAGATTTTAATTGCAACTTTAGAGTCCAATAACGTGTCGAGTAATGGCGGTACGTTTGGATAATGTTCGGCTAATCCTAATTCATCAATCTGAACATTTACTTGTAACTGAATTTGCGCGATACCTTGCAAGGTTTCGGTTGCAATTTGACCCCGATCGTGATTAATTGGGACGACAACAGCGATCGTCCGCACGGGGATGTTTTTCTTAATTAGTCGCTGATGATTTCGGTCGATCGCACAGTTATTGATATAGATTAAGATTTCGGGACTGCCACTATGAAATATTTGTCTCCCACTCTCCCACGCTGCTAGAAAACAGCTTTGTGCTTGATACCACAAACCAGATTGATAAAATCTAGCAGCACTAATTTGGTCGTTACCAATTCGGCGATCGTATGGATATAAAAATACTTGTCTGCCAAAGCTAGCCTGAAAATTATCAGCATTGAGTTGTGCGGGAGGATGCAGTCGATATGCTCCGTCTGGATCGAGCAACCAATTGAGAATTAAAATCCAATTCCCGGTTACTTTCTTGCGATCCATATCCATCATTTCAGCTATTCTTTCATAAAAATAATTGCTGAGTCTATCCCTGATATAGAAAGGGCTTCGCGATATTATCCGAGCAATTCCATTACGTTCTTGACCTAATAAAGACGCACAAATAATCTGGCGATCGAGCGCATTTAAAGTATCCGATCCGGGCGATATTCTTTCTAAATCACGAAAAAATAGATCGATATCAATTCCTAATCTTTGATTGAGGCGATCGCATTCTGCACACATAATTACGTCCCCTTCAGAACATCTCACCTGTATTATACGCGATTGCCAAAATAAGACACTCCTGCCTACATAGTACTGAGGTTAGATCGAAGCCCCCAGCACCACGCGGAGCAAGATATGTCTGTTGCTTTAAGTTAGCTAAGGTAAGTTTTTGCCGCAACCTATATTGCTACAACTACTTTACTTTCAGCCTCAGCGAAGAGCGAGTCGGTGAATTCCCAATCGCGTTAGCAACCTGCATGTTATTGATATAATTAGTTAATTGAACCGTTGTGACTGGCGGAAGAGTCTTGAGACTAGTTTGAAATTCTAGATCGGATTTTTGAAAAACAACCTGCCGTTGAACCGAGTTAATTTTATTCCACTGAATCTTAGGATCGGCTTGGAGTCTGGCTAATCGATCGCGTCTGAGTTTGCTTATCTGTTTAATTTCAGGGATATAAGCTTCGAGATTTTGTCCCCATTGAATCCGCATTTGTTCGCGAAAATAATCACCACGTCGAATCCATTGACCATTTTTAAATGCTAGCCAATTTGTCGGTAATCTAGACAGTTCCTGTTTGGTATCGACAGGAATTTTGGCATATTCAGTAGTGAGTTTGGAGGCAATCGCATTTTTGAGCTTGGTGTCAGCGGTAGCGACAGATTTACCCATCACCTCATTAACCATAAAACACAAGACTTCTGCGCTCATGTCGCTAGTCATGCGAGTTAATGGTGGTTTTCCTGGTGCAAGCCAATTTTTGGGTGCAGCATCATAAAAAGACACCAACCACAAAGCATCTCCATCCCCATCGAGTACTTGCTGGCGGAGATTGGCAATAATCTTGGTTTGTAGTTGAGTTCGCTCGACGGGAGTACCACGCACGATTTGAGGTTCTAGCGCGATGGTTTGGGTAACAGTGTTTCTCAATCCCAAGTTAGTTACCCATTCTCGATTGAGTCGCTGCGAGATCTTTGCTTGCTGATTGGGGGTAAATTTGACTGCTAGTAACTGTGCGTAGAGATTGGTAAAGCTTTTAATCGTGACTGGAGTCAGGTTCGGGACGACAACTAGCGGTAAGTTATTCGTAGTTGCGGCTGGAGCGGTTGGGGGTGTAGCAGGATTAGCTGGGGTGACTTTACTGGGGGGACTATTTTGGACTGGTGGTAGAAATCTATTTTGAGGAGTCGAATTAGGTACGGTTTTGGCGGGAGTAGTTTTAGGGGGTGGGGTAACTGTAACCGCAGGTGTGGCGCTCCCGATGGTGAGACTGGTGACACACAATAGGGCAATAACGCCAGGATTCATGCTGCTTGGTTTCATAATATTTGCCTATCCCCGATATGAAGTTGTCACTAGTTCTAGTTCACCGATCGATTATACTCTGCGACGATCGTCTTACTTGGGAGACTGCGGATCGATCGCCCGATCCGCAGTCTCCAGGTAATTGTGGCTAGCTCCTAGTTTCGGACGCAAATTGGGGCGGATTGTTTCAATAGACTTTCTGCGGAAGTCAGGGGATAGGGGATAGGGGATAGGGGATAGGGAATAGGAAAAAGTGCGTTGGCTCAGCTTAGCATCCGCAATTCTCAATTCTCAATTCTCAATTAATTTAACGACCTAAAATTTCGCCGACTGTCTCTGGTTGGGAGAGGGATTTGACGGCAATTGCGGCGACCATTTGCGGGTCGAGATTTCCCCATTGGACGATCGTCGAGGGAATGCTGCTAGACTGAAGCTTAGCAGCTAAATCTGGGGCAAGTGGCATCGGCTCGATCGAGACTAATTGGGGCATTATTTGTCCGCCATAAGCAGAAATTGATTCGATTTCCAGCGAAAATAGACCGGGAATAAAGCGAGGATTTAAGGCGCGATCGTACTCAAATTTACTGAGCATCAATTGAAACGAACGGACTTGGGTCGTATCCAGTGGCGCGTCACTGACAGTTTTGGCTCGGAAAATCGGCACTAAATCTCTAAATGGTATTTGAATCGTCATCCATTCATTAGCAATCGTATCGAATGAATGAGCGTAGCCAATTCCATCCCAGGTGGATTCAGTTCGCACGAATAACTTATATCGCTGTCCGTCCCCTTTGACTCGTAGTTCGATGCCTTGATAGTTACTCAGCGATAGTGCTGGCTCGAAATTGCGAGTTCGCACCGAAGCAAAGCCACCAGAATTTTCGATCGAAACATTGCCACTGAAAACAGCAGCTCCCGTCCGCAAGCGAATACCACTTTCACTCACACCACCCATCACCACATCATCCACCGCTCCCCAGGTGGCTTGGAGATCGACTGTGGGGTGCGTAAAATCAAACAGTTCTAACCGACGATCCGATGGTAAACCAGCAGCAACCGCAGTTAAATTAGCTAAAATAGGTGCCGAAATCTCCTGATGCGGATCGTTGGGACAAATAATAATGGCGCGAACTCCCTGCATCAACCGATTGCTAAGGCTATCTTCAAGCCGATCGCTAAAATTTGCCTGCACAAATTCAACATTTGCGGGTACACTAAACGGTGTCAAGTTTAGATCCGAGATCGCCACCCGCACGCGATAACCACTCTTGAGCAATTGCCCAATTGTCAATTGTCCGATCTCGCCCAACCCACCAACCACCAAAACCACACCCACAGTTGTTCTCCCTCCATCAATAGTCGCTCGATTGCGATCTGTCGCGCCGCTCAGCCAGCGCTGGACATCGCTAACGACGGGAATCGCCCCAAAATAGTTCACAGTATTAAAAAATCTGCTGACATCCCATTTAGCCATGATGTTAATAATTTGGTAGTGGGTTAGTGACGATCGTTGCTAGGATTGGCGCATATATTGCTAATTATAACGAGTTTATTTTCTGAGCCTGTCAAAACTGCAACAGCGGCTCAGCCTATTTTCGCGCATCCCCAACATACTTATGATTCTTGCAGATAAAATCTTCCTTTATTTAGAAGATATCGAAAATCCGATCGGTAGAATCGTAAATTTACTGATTACCGGGCTGGTTTTAGTTTCTACCGGGATCTTCATCGCCGAAACTTATCCACTTCAGCCAGATATTCGATCGCTCCTTGGGAAGATCGATCTGATTATATTATCAATTTTTGCAGTTGAATATTCGCTCCGCCTCATCGCCGCCCCAAATAAATTCAAGTATCTCTTTAGCTTTTATTCGCTCATCGATCTAATTGCGATTTTACCAGTCCTGACTGGCATTACCGATGTGAGCTTCATCCGAATTTTACGCTGGTTTCGGATTTTGCGATTGCTCCGGTTTATTGAGGGTAAAGCGTTCTTGGGTAATCTCGATCGCGAGGATAGCTCGATCGTTACCCGGATTTTATTTACAATTTTCTCAATTATTTTTATCTATTCTGGCTTAATCTACCAAGTCGAGCATCCAGTCAATCCCAAGAATTTTGGGACGTTTTTTGATGCCGTATACTTTGCGGTAGTCACGATGACAACCGTGGGTTTTGGCGATATTACACCTACCTCTGACGTGGGAAAATTGATGACAGTGTTGATGATTTTGACGGGAATTGCCCTCATTCCCTGGCAATTAGGAGATCTAATTAAACAAGTAGCTAAAAGTGCTAATAAAGTAAATGCTATTTGTCCTAAATGTCAGCTATCAAGCCACGATTTAGATGCCAATTTTTGCAAACGTTGTGGTGTCAAATTGGGGTGAGGTGCAATTTAGCGATCTTGCCCTCACCCCCAGCCCCTCTGTCTTGTCGTTGTCTTGACGCACACAAACGGGAGGTTCCCTCCCGTTCGATGCGTCGCTTTTTTATTCGGGGGGAACCCTAGACATAAAAACGCCGCTCCCAAGCTTGGGAGCGATTCGCGCACGCCTTTGTTCCCCGACGGTTAAGCGAATCAGCGACGCGCTCATCACGGAGGTTCCCTCCAGGTCGAGCGCGTCAAGACAAGACAGAGGGGTTGGGGGTGAGGGCAAGATCTATGCTTCATACCCAAATGAAGCAACGCCGTACATACCTACTTATTTAACCATATGCCAATTCCCAATCACCTGAGTCTGTGGAGAAAGCATTGTGGGAGCGTGTCAGTCTGATTTGCGCCAATGCGACGATCGTCGGGATGATCCGACCATAATTAGTCGATATCGACCTCCAGCCCAGATCTGCAAAAAACCAGCCCCACATGGCTGGCCCTAAAATTGTAAATACACCTCTAACAGCCACCTGCTGGGTCGCTGAGAGCATCATGCCGCGTTTTGCCATATACAGAGAGATATAGCTCTGTAATTGGCTGGTAGCCGCCAATCCGCCCCGAATTAGAGTTTGCTTGGCGACTTCATAACTGGCAAAGTGGAAAGCAAATTGACGAGCGATTTGATGGAGTACTAAGGGTTTAATTACCGAACTCACCGCGATCGCGCTGCTACCTTTTAAAATCAGTTTGATCGGATCGTGCTGAATGTGTGCGGGTAATGGCTGGTCGAAGCGAGTATTTGCTAAGGATTTCTGGACTCTAATCGTTAGTAGATCCCGATCTCCAGATGGCAACTTGTGCCAATTTTTGCCCATCAAATGCAAAAAGACTTCTGATTCTAAGTCAGTTGTCGTCAGTTGGCTAGAATAAGGAATTTTCAGATACCGACATACTTGCACCAATGTCTGACGATAACTGACACCTTGAGTTCTGCCCTGTAAAACTGTAATCCCATCCGCCGCCAGAAAGCGAAACCGATCCTCGATCGAATCTAGCCAAATATCCCGATCCTGACTTTGGATCTCTACCAAGTCTGGCGTGCGGACGTAATCTAAGGGGTTGAACTTACGGCTGAAAAGAATCCTAGTTAATTGTTGTAGTTCGTCTTCAGTAGCCAACTCTAAAGCCGTTCGTAACTCATCCAAAGCAACTTCCTCCCACACTCTTGCCACCGATCCTATCACCTTACAGTGTACCGCACGATTTTAAAAAACAGTGTCCGGTTATCTAGGGACGTTTAATTTATGGAGGGTAGCTCTTTGATGGTCGCTTTGCGCTTGGTGATGTCTACATCGGCAATAAAGCGTTTGGCACCCGAAGTATAGATTACCAACCGTCGATCGAGTCCTTTGGGATAGACTAGCAATACTCGATCGATATCTTTGATGATCTCGGTATATTTTGCCCCCGAAACATCTGAAATCGCAATCTGCTTGCGATCCGAGCTGCTAAAAATTTTATCGCCGTTGGTATCAGTCAAGACCTGAAGGTGCCAAAGTGCGGCAACTGTTTTCAGCCCTTTTCCTTTAGTAGGACTATCGGGATTTGGGCGAACTGGGGTAGTAGTTGCACTGATTTGCTCCATCTGAAGCAATCGCGAACTGTTATTTGTCAGCAATTTACTTGCAGATAAATTGTCCCGATGAACGAACATATAATTCCGAATATCTACACCCTCACTGCGACCTTCATAGCTCTCAGATGCAGCGGATTTAATTTCTTTGATAATACTCCTTTGTTCTTGGGTCGCAACATAAATCGGCGCATATAAATAGGGCGTACCATCGATCTGCTGGAAGTCGGTCATCAAGACTTCTTGAGGCGCGGGTAATGGCGCGGGAGTAGTATTTGCGAGCGCTTGAGTGCTAGGAGTGGAGCTGGCTGGTGCCCTACTACAGCTTGATAACGTAGCGACAATACCGACTAAACCAATTAATTTCCACCATTGCTTAGAAATAAACACACTCTCACCACATCAAAAAGGATTGTTGAGCTAGTCTACAACTGGAGTGACGCTCATTCCAGAATTGTCTCCGCTCCCAAGCTTGGAAGCAGCTCGCGCTCGAGCGTGTCCTTTTACCGCAGGGTCTATAGTTTCTGCTGCGGAGAGTTCGATGACTGGGCTTGCGTTGCGTCTTGCTCGGTCGCTCGGCTCGATCGATTCAAGCGATAGACAAAGCAGTGCTTTCGATCGTGGCAGATCTTATCGTTGTTGAGTCAATGCAATCGCGTCTGCAACATTAATAGTGGGAAGTCCAGCTAATCCTGGCAAAATATTGGTACCAGCGTAGACAATCGGTAATTCGTCTGTTTGCCACACCCAAATTTGCTCTCGCTGAATATCAATCAGCCACGCTAGTTGAGTCCCATTAGTCAGGCAATGGAGAATTTTATTTTGGAGATCGAGGATGCTTTGGTCGGGCGATCTAATTTCAATTACCCAGTCAGGAGCACCTTCAAAAGGGCCATCGGATTGAGGAAGACGATCGATCTCGATGACCACAATATCGGGAACTGGTGAAATTGGCGAAATAATGCAGCGCAGTTCTTGGATCGCCTCGTAGCGAGTAGTGTTCTGGTTAATCCAGTTGACTAAGTTACGCTGAAGACGGGAATGATAGAGGGTGGGCATGACTTTCTGGCGGGCAGTGCCATTGATGAATTCCCATGCCGGAGAAGCCTCTATATTTGGCTGGGCAAGAAATTCACTAAGTGGTCTGGTAATGGTTGATGGCATTGCATCTGAATGGATGGTGACAGCAGATCTTCGGCTTATATTTTAACGTAAGTTTTGTAAGACTATCTGTAGCTGGAATCTAATTACCCGATATCAGTTAGGAAGATAATGTTGTAAATAAGCGATCGTTAATTGCTTTGTTTCAGCTAAAACTCGGTGTTGAAAATCACGATCGCCAGATAAAGCCAGAATATCCAGGGTACAGGCAACTTCGACACTAATTGTCGCGATTAACTCTCTATGACTTTGCTCTAAAGCTGGATTCCGCACCGCCAGATAAAGGTTTACTTTTTGAGCCAGTTCCCGATTGAATGCGGCATACATAGCAACTGTTGTCGGGATTAACCGCGATTGCACAAACATTTGCCGAAATGCCGGATTTGCACTCACAAACAAATCGAACCCATCTACTAGTTGGCTGACATAGATATCGAGCGGTAGCTGCATTACCTCCTCAGTATGAAGATCTGCCGATAGCTGTTTGAGTCGATCGAGATAGCGATCGAGCAAAGCATGAAAGATGGTGAGTTTATCTGGGAAGAAGCGATACAAGCCCCCAATCGAAGTATTTGCCCGTACCGCAATTTCATCGGTTGTGACAGAATCATAGCCAATCTCCACAAACAACTCAGCCGCTGCATCCAGAATCCGATCGAATCGCTGACGACTCCGTGCTTGCTGTGGTACGCGCCATAGTGGTGCTGGCGGCTCTTTCGTCATGATTTAGATCCTGGGTTGACAAAGACGAGATTTTCCTCGTATATTAAAAACGAGGTTTTATTCTCGTTCTAATATTCTACGTCTTTGATGGAGGAATTTATGAAAACTGCAACTCAATTGGGTATAGGTAAAGATCGCAATCAGATGAACTTACCGCTGTTCATTGGCTTGGGTGTATTGGCTTGGCTAATCGGGGTATTTTTCATCCGCTTTGCTGGCACGATGTTTTTTGTCGAAGGTAGTTTGTGGCTCGTCGGCTTATACCTGCTGACAATTCCAGTCGTAGGGCTGACGATAGAGAGTGTTGCGCGGATCGGCAAACTTTCTCGGCTCAAAACCTTGATGGCAATTGTAATTTTTAACTTTACAGCAACGCTTCTAGATGCTGTGGCAATCGCTTGGTTGCCGTCAATTTACGGTTTACCAGCTCCCGCAAATCTACTTGCAGCAGCATGGTTGCTATGGTTTGTAGGAATTTCTCTATATCTGAGTTTTATGATGGCACGTAGTGAAATCTTCGCGTCGGACTAACCCGATCTTGCGGTTAGAATTGCGATGGTACTTCGATCGATCGGGGTTAATTACCGCCAACAATTAGATCGATTTATCCACAAATCGATCTAATTGAGCTGCCTGCAAACATCCTGACATTACTCTAGAAATAGATGCAAACCACGATCGCCCTGTCATGTAGTTATAATAGTAATCACATCAAATCTCGCAAATGTATGGAAGTTAAACTCCGAAAAGTAGGAAATTCGATCGGTACTAGTTTTCCGAAGGAAGTTCTCGATCGCTTAGGATTAGTCGAGGGAGACACTCTGAACTTAGTGGTGACTGATGATGGCATCAAATTAGTCATTCACGATCCCAACTTTGATAAAGTGATGGCAGCCTATAAGCTCGGAGCTTCCCAGTATCGGAATGCCATGAGAGAGCTAGCAGATGGCTGACCCGATCTGGATTAGTGGCACGATTGCCCAGTTTATCCACGACGACCAAATTGCCGCGCATGGAGGAGTCTACGGATTACTAAATGCGGGGATGTTAGAGTCAGCACTAGGTAGACCGCAAAACCTCTATGCTTACGAGCAGGCGGATCTATTCTCTTTGGCAGCAGCCTATGGCTAAGGCATCGCCAAAAATCATGCTTTCATTGACGGTAACAAGCGCACCGCTTTTATGGTGATGTTTACCTTTCTACAGGTGAATGGCTGGCGGCTAATCGTACCAGAGCCAGAGGTGGTTGTGATGATGCAGCAGGTAGCAAATGGTATTGTCACCGAGTCTCTATTGGCAGATTGGCTGAGAGAAAATTCACAGGAGGCATAATTTTATCCATTACTCACTTCCTTGAAAACAGTCAGCAAAAAAGTATATTCCAAAGCGATATCTTTGAGATATTCATAACGTCCCGATGCGCCGCCATATCCAGAATCTAGATTGGTTTTGAGCAAGAGTAAATTAACGTCAGTTCGGGATAAGAAAGGGAAGAGGCATTAAGCTAGAAGGTATAACTATCAACGCTCTAGCACCTCTTCCTATGAATAGTTTAGACGCATTATTCTCGGATATTGATGATTTCTGTCAAAAATTTGAACCA